>NZ_JACYFG010000039.1 GCF_014803405.1 Pelagicoccus enzymogenes | reverse complement strand
ATGCTGAGCTTTTCCTCCGCGGTTCGCATCTTCCTGGCGGTCGAGCCGGTGGACATGCGAAAGAGCTTCGACGGGCTCTACGCCGTCGCCGCCAACCAGCTCAAGGAAAACCCGCTGCAGGGCGGGATGTTCGTCTTCTCCAACAGGAGGCGCAACCGCCTGAAGATACTCTTCTTCGACGGCACCGGGCTTTGGGTGCTGGCCAAGCGTCTGGAGAAGGGCGGCTTCACCTGGCCCAGGCCCAGCGACGCCGCCAGCGGAAAGCTGCGGCTCAAGAGCGAGGCCTTGTCGATGCTGCTCGGCGGCATAGACCTCAAGGACGGGATGGCCAAGGCCTGGTACGAACGCTGAAGAAAATCGTTGATCCGGACCGCGTATCCTCTATCCAGATACGCGATGCCGCCGATAGAGGAAGTCCTAGCCGAGAACGCGACGCTTAAAGGCCGCGTAGCCGAGCTGGAGGCCCAGATCGCGTGGTTCCGCCGCCAGGTCTTCGCCGGAGGCAAGTCCGAGAAGGTCGACCTCAACCAACTCGACCTCCTGCTGGGCAAGCTCGAGGAAGCCAAGGCGGCCGAGCCGCCGCAGAAGGTGTCCTACGAGCGCAAGGCAAAGCCCTCGCGCAAGACTCGCGACGAGCTCTACGGCCACCTTCCGGTCCTCGAGGAGACGGTAGTCGAGCCCGATGAGGTGAAGGCGGAGCCTTCCAGCTACGAACGCATCGGCGAGGAGGAGACCTACGAGGTGAAGGTCGATCCGCCGAAGTTCTACCGCCGCCGCATCGTCCGCCCCAAGTATCGGAAAGTTGGAGACAAGTCCAAGGCGCCAGTCGTGGCCCCGGCCCCGCTTCGCGTTGTGGAAGGCCTGGCCTCGGCGGAGCTGCTCGCCTACGTCGTCGTCTCGAAGTTCCTCGACCACTTGCCGCTGTTCCGCCAATGCTCCATCTACAAGCGCCACGGCTTCGCCGTCAGCCGCCAGAACCTGGTCCGCTGGGTCGAGAAGGTCGCCGAATGGCTCAAGCCGATCTACAACCATATGCGCCTCGACCTTCTCGAGGGCGGATACGTCCAGGTGGACGAGACGCCGATAAAGTATCAGGATCCCGACTACGGGGAGAAGAGCACGAAAACCGGCTACCTTTGCGGCATGACCCGGCCGCTTGGCGACGTTTGGTACAAGTGGAGCGGCGGGCGCTGCCACGCCTCGGTCACCTCGCACCTGGAAGGCTTCGAGGGCGTGGTCCAGGCCGACATGTACGAGGCGTACCCGAAGCTGCAGAAGTCCAGCGAGGCGATCGAGCTGGCCGCTTGCTGGGCGCACGCCCGGCGCAAGTTCTTCGATGCCAAGGAGAGCTTCCCGCGCGAGTGCGGCGTCTACCTCAAGCTCGTCGCCAAGCTCTACGAGGTCGAAAGCGAGATCCGCGAGAACGGCCTCGACGCGGAAGCAGCCTTGGCCCTTCGCCTCAAGAGGTCCGCCAACGCTCACGCCCGCATCCGCCGCGTATTGGGAATCCTCAGACGTGGAGGCCTTCCGTCAAGCGGCTTGTCCAAGGCCTGCGACTACTCGCTCTCGCACTGGGGCTACCTCTCGACCTACCTGCGTCACGGCCACGTCGCGATCGACAACAACTGGATGGAGAACGCCATCCGGCCGACCGCGGTCGGCAAGAAGAACTGGCTCTTCGTAGGTCATCCCCAAGCCGGCGATCGCGCGGCGATCCTTTACTCGATCCTGATCTCCTGCCAACGCCTGGACATCCAGCCGCTTGAATATCTGCAAGACGTCCTGAGCCGGAACACCGGCATCATGCAGGAGCAAGAGCTCAGGGCTCTGACCCCGGCAAACTGGAAGAAGTCAAGACCAGCCTAAGGGGCAGATTTTGTACCGCTTACGACTTTTCGGACGTTATCGGTGGATTTTGTACCGCTTACCGATCAATCGTTTAGGAGGTGGATTTTGTACCGTTTACGCTTCGCTTGCCCGAGTCAACGAACTGGCAAATCCCGCAGTTCACTCCCGCGGCCGTAGCGAAATCGAAAAAGGAAAGCGCGGCGTAGTCGTAAACGTCGTAGCTATGAAACCTACGACGCTTATCGCTACGAACCGAGATGCTCAGTCAAGCAATACGGCAAGGCGCTTGGCGAAACGCTTACATCCGAAATTTCCAGACACCGGAAGGTCCAGCTGGAAATCATCCGTCGCAGCGACAAGTCCGAAGGCTTGAAGCTGCTGCCACTTCGCTGGGTGGTCGAGCGGACCTTCGCTTGGCTCTCGCAGCAAGGAAGATTGGTCGTGGATCGCGAGACCAAAGCCTGCACTTCGTAAGCTATGATACACTTGGCAATGATAAGGCTCATAGTCAGAAGACTCGCAAGTTAGGATCTATTGGACAGTCTCTCAGAAAGTCGAATCGAGTATTTGGGTGTTTTCTAGGTTTGGATTTATCGAGTGTTAGATTTCGTTACGGTTGTTCAGATATTGTGTCTTGCTGCTTTCGACTCACAAATTTCACCGCAATTATAACCGAAAATATTACAAGCACCAAGTAACCGACTAAGCGTGCAGAAGCCAACCCAAGTGAGCCTTGGTCTGAGTAAATTGCTGTTAAGCATATGGTAGTGCCTCCCCAGAAAAGGTTTATTAAACTCAATGTCCACATTTTGCCTTGAGCTGTAATCAAGTGTCCGATTGGTGTTTGTATTGATAGTAACGCTGCTGATGCCAAGACTACCACCATAGTTGGCCACTCGTCTCTAAAATCGGGTCCGTAAAGGGACATTGCTTGTTGGCTGAATATGCTTCCTAGGATAATAATCGGTAGTGCGATAAGACCATTGATTCTCATTGACCATCCGAGCACTTTTAAGGTGTCTTTAGTGTTACCTTCGATTCGTTCGGAGAAGATTGGGAGTAATGATTGTCCTAGGACGCTCGGTATAAATATTACTGCAGTGAACCATTGGTTGGCGGCATTGAAAGATCCTATTTCTTCGGCACCCCCAGGCGTTCTTGATATGATCGAAAAACAAATCCAGTTTACAGGTGCGGTTAGCAGTCCACTCATTACTGCTGGTATTGTGAACTTGAATATAGGCTTGCTGTTAGTGAGCAATTCCTCGTATTTGATTCTTACGCCTCGTCTTGCGAGTTCTCTGCGAATAAAAAAACTATAGAGTGCGAGTATTATTGCTTGGTTTGCTATAAGTCCAAACACAGCTCCATGTAATTTCCAGAAATACACAGAGCTTATAACAGTGAATGCACACGAAAAACCGGAGATAAAGCGAATTTTAGCAATTGTTTTAAAACTCTCGAATCCAGCAAGTGTTCCGTTTTGAACCCCTGAAATTGCAGTCAGCAGAAGCAGCACTGACGAGACCTTTAGGTACGGTTCCAATTGTGGATTCTCTAGTAGATCCGCAGCAAGAAACGGTGCTGAAAGTATAAGTGCGACACACATTACGATTCCACCTGTAGATGCGATAGTTGTTGCGATGAAGTGTACTTGAACCGTTTTATTTGGCGACGAATCTCTATACTGTGCGATGAATTTAGTTGCGGCGACGCCCATGCTGAAGCCCGCGAAAACCCCCATCATCATTATTGTGCTCTGAATGATACCAAACTCGCCAAAAGTAGACTTACCAAGTATTCGAGCTGCAATAATCGAAGTCAAAAGGTTGAATGCGCGTTCTGTAAGGGTGCCTACGAGTGTCCAAATGTTCCCTTTTGCAAATCTCTGTGCCAGAGAGGAGTTTGCGTATCTGCGTTTAAGGTCTGAAAGCTGGAGCATCGAGAAAGCTGCTTCGGGCTGGATTGTTGTGGATCATATGCGATTGTATGCTAGTCGTTTGCTTGTGTTTCTAGCACGTCGGAGTAGAAGGATTTCGGGTCTCTTATCCTTGGTTTTTGGGCTCCGCCTTTAATGATGCGACGTATGTTTCGCTCTATAATTGAAGTGATCATGGGTTTCATCGACTTGGTAATAGTGGTGCAGGATGCGTGTATGGGTGTCTTTTTGATCCACTTCTTGCGTAGGTACTTGTAGGAAGACCAGAAGTCTCTAGGGAAGGCGTGGTAGTTTGTGGAGTTATGTACGCAAAAGGCGCTGACAACGTAATTCTTGAGAGACATTGAATCAGCTGTGAGGCATAAATCACTACCGTAGAGGTGAAAACCGTGTAGATTGTTGTCAAATCTCAGTCCGCTGGATTTTCTTATTACTAAGACTACTTCATCGAGTGTTTGGACTTCTTTCGGGCTTTCGAAGGATTGTCCCATCTTATCACCAAAGGCATTGCAATACATAAACCCAGTGTGAATCCCGCTTGTGCTCACGCCCCAAACTCCCAAAACTCCCCATTTGCTGGAATTGACGTCAAGTATGGAAATTGATTTGTATAACTCTGAGCACCAATTCGGCGGCAGGTAAATGTCTTGATGTGTGAATATGATTAGGTCTGTCTTAGATTTCTCAATGGCGTCATTATATGCCTTGGATGCACTCTGGTATCCCTTCTGTACTATCACATCGGTAGCTGAGCTTATTGCCTTGGATTTGAGCAGGTTGTCGGACAGCATTTGGTTGTCGTTTGATGCTGTTACTATCGTGTATGGCTCTATCATTAGTTTGTTGTTTCTAAATTTGTATGTCCGTCCGTAAAGAAAATCGTAGTGATTGCTATTGTCATCCAAAAGAAAACTACCGCTTGTGCCATGTGTGATACGGAAATACTTGTTACAGCTTGGGCAAAGAGGCTAGCTCCTGTACACCACGCGATGTATCTGTCATGTTGTAGTAATTTTTTATTACTATTGACGTACGATTCAATGCGTTGGAAGGCTTTGTATAGAATCGTCAGCATGATTATGATTAGAGGTAGTCCACCCATTACGCCGAATGCGAGGTAGTAGTTCGTTATATCGGTATGGTTCTCTGAGAATGGCACACCGGTTGGCATCCAGTGGCGTGTATAGTCGGTCCCGAATATCCACCATTCAGATAGGTGTTCTATCGATGATTCGATTAGGCGAGCTCTATGCCACCCGGTACTGCTTCCTGTAAGGTCGATTCTTGCTATCAGGTAGTAGGCCGGTTGGCTCATCAGGAGTTCCAAAAGTATGTAAATTGCTATGAAGTAGGCTTTTACTTTATGGATGCTCGCTCTGTACTTCCATGCTGCCATGCCTATGAAAGCTGCTATTAGTGTAAGGATCGGGCCGCTCGAGGCGCTCATGAGGACAATTACTATACAAGAAATTATGCCGATGATTGCCCGAGCTTTATGCGTGTTGATGATTGCAATGAAAAATGGCAAGCAGGTGGCGCCGATGTTTCCTGCCGTGATGGGGTGTCGAAAGGGCCCTTGTGACCTAATTGTTCCGTTTCTGATTAGTACATGATCGGATTGCCCGGATATTGCTGAGAAAAAGTTTTTGTGGAGTGACTGTTCGAGGATCATTTCGATGGCTATTGGTACTAGCCATATGGAGAATACTACAAAAAGTTGCTTCAAGTCTTCGGTGTTCTGGATTGTAGCTGTGAAAACGAAAAAGATCAATAGCAGGTCTAGAGCTATACCAGCGCTGTATACAAAACCAGCTCCTTCGATGGAGCTGTGGAACAGGCTTGCGAAAAGTAGCCAGACGCAGAAGGTAATGTTTAGATAATTCTGGAGGGGTGGGGCGTTGCTTTTCTCGTTTCTGATCCTAGTGCGTGCATACAGGATTATCAGGAGAAGCCTTGCTGCTGGGAAGCTTAGTCCTGCAATTTTTATTCCTTGACCGGGGATGATGTAACAAATTGCGATGACAAAGGCTGCAATGGCTGTTTTTCTATTTCCTGATAAGATAAAGAAAGAGGCTATAGTAAGAACTAGGTAAGAATAAATATTCACAGCTTTGTGAGTGGTGGTCTGTTTTTAGGGCCTTTGATCAAGTTGTATGGTATTAGCATTAAGAATCCTAAAAGATATTTGATGCGAAGTAGTGTAATGTTGGCGGTGAGGGTTTTTATGTAGAGCTTGATGGCTTGTTTGTATAATCCATTTTCTTGCATCTCGATTGTGTGCATGCGTACATGAGTGTATAGAATCGAATTTCTTAACTTCCTGTATGCTTTTCCTCCAGGGTAGATCCCGCTTTTTTCCTGGTGGATCATTCGAAGTAGACCCGAGTAGTATGGTTTTAGGTTATTGTGTATGCCACCGTTGTGAACTCTGTATCCGTAGGTGTTTGGGGAATTGATTTTTATGAAATTTGGTTCAATCCCTAATTTGTGCCAGAGGTCTATGTCCTCGCAGATGTCTCGTCCGCTCCAAAACCTGCCTGCTCTGTCAATTGATTCCTTTTTTATCGCGGTTCCAGAGGGTGCGAACCACCAGTTTTTTGTAGAGTTTCTGTATTCAAAGTAATTTTTGAATCGTTCGGCCTGTAGTTTCTTTACCTCGTAGCTTTTGGGTTGCTTGCAGTCTTCGTGCATTACTGCTGAGGGTCCTGCAATGAAAGACGGGAAATTGAACTTCGTTATTGTATCGAAGTATGTTTGTAGGGTCCATGGGAATATGTAGTCGTCGCTATCAAGAAGCACTATGTATTTTCCTTTGGCGATTTTTAGTGCACTGTTTCTTGCTTCACATATGCCTAAGTTTTTTTGATGAAAAATGGCCTTTATGTTAGAGCTGGAATTGACGTAATTTTCTAGCAGTGTGCGAGTTTTAGTGTCTGACGAGGCGTCGTCGGTTATGATTAGTTCGTAGTCATTGTAGGTTTGGTCGCGAACTGAATTTATTGCGATATCCAGGTAGTCTGGTCGATTGTATGTAGGTATAATAATCGAGAAGAAGGGCATTTTGGGTGTCGTGCTTTGTTTGTTAGTTCGTCGCTTCAGGTTCTACGGTGCCTATTCTTGATGTTCACTTAAGGTTCTTTTAAGTCCTTCGAGGAAAAAACGTGGTCGGATTCTCTTCACACCCACATAGTGGCGTACTGGTGTTGTTTTTTTAGTCTTTCCTAGATATACTGTATAATTGTCTGGAAGGGGTTCGGCGTTCTCGAATCGAGTTGCACAGAAGGCGTAAAGTGCTTGTTCAAGATTGTTCGTTTTGTTGATGTTTTTTGTGTTTAGCTTTTCGAGAATCGTTTCTATGAATTCGAAGTGTTTATTGTCGAATCTCTTTGTTACCACTAGCCCTGAATTGAATAGCTCTAATACTCTTATGTTTGTGTATTTAGCGAATTCATCAATTGTGCATGGATAAGCGTTTCTCGTATCTTTGTTCCACGCTATGAAGCGTTCTTTGCATTTGATGGCTTTTGTTATTTCAGTCGGTTCCCTGAAGCAAAGTACATCAGAATCGAACATTAGTATCTTTTTTGCTCTTCCGAATAGATGAAAGTCGATTAGCTTTTTGCTATAGGGGTTTATTTTTCTGAAGTTGCTAATATGGGGGTATTTTGCAGATAGGAGACTGTTGAATTGTTGATCGCTATCTGATTCCGAAATGAGTTCGCTGCCTGGTAGTATCCTTTTCCACTCTTTGATGTGCTTTTCTTGGAGGCTACCATCGGAGTGTATGTACAACTTATAGTTAGGGTAGAATTTCTTAAAGCTCCATGTGGACCAGATTCCCATGTCGAGGTGTGACAGGCTGCAAAGTACGTGTATTTCGCATTCTGAATCTTCAGCACAATCAATTTGGCGTAGTGTGGGTATATCTTTGCGAAGATTAACTCTTCTTTTTTTCGATAGCATCTCCATTGGGTAGTACGGCCAATGGTCGAATATGTAAAACTTAGCACGCCCAGCTATTTTTCGTAGTTTAGACTGTTTTTTAGCTTTTTCCTGTGGCATTTTAAATTGTTTTTTTGATCAACGAAAGTTGTGAAGTTAGCTTGTTTGTAAATGCCTGCAACGAAAAGTTGCTTAATACGAATTGTCTGGCCTTTTTAGCTAGTGCCATTGATTCTTGGGGGTTTTCGATAAGCGACGAGATCACTTCGACGATTTCGTTTGGGTTTACCTCTGTTAAGTGCTTGAACATGCTTGATGGGAATATCTTGTCCCTTCCTTGCCCTTTGTACATGATGGTTGGTATGCTAAATATTGCGGCCTCCATGTATACTATACCGACGCTTTCCCAAGCACTTGGCAGGCAAAAGACTGTTGCGTCTTTATACGCTTTCTGAATCAAGTTAAGCTCATCATTCTTACGTTTGTCCAAAAAACCTAAGACGCGCACTCCTGGTTCTCTAATTTTGGGATCGCAACCGATAATTGTTAAGGTACTTTTTGTGTACCTTTGTTTTAGGGCTTTAAATGCTGTGATGAGTTGAGGTCCACCTTTTCTTGTCCAGTCTTTGCCAACAAACAATATATTTGGTTCGTCCCATTTTTTTTCAATTGGACCTGGGTCTGTTAGGTTGCATGGCGGGGGGTGGATCCAGAACTTTTCTTTGTTTAGTTTGTGGTGCTCGAAGGTAGATGCAGTCCATTCGCTGTTGGTCCAGATTAAATCGTTTGACTCTAGGAATATTCTTTCACCCTCAATCGCTCTTGCGAGGTATTTGGCACGTGAATGAGAGAATCCGTAGTTCACGGAGAATACCGGGTCGTTAGCGGCTGATTTAATTGAAAATTCTACATGTGAGCAGAATGGTGCATTGTGTTTAGGGATTCCTGCTACTCCGATCTGTAGAATTGCGTCTGCAGGTCCAATGTTGTTGTAAATAGATTCTGTTCGTTTAGTTAGTCGTTCGATATTTGAAGGTAAGTACCGCCAGTACGGATTCTTGCGTGGGCGCATGTTTGCTAGGCTGCGATTGATATCAATTAGTCCCGTTATAAAATCGAGTTTGTTATAGCGTTCGAGATTTATGCGGGATACTTCGACACTGTTTTTTTCAAGAGATTCGAATACGTGGAATGGGACTCCTGAATAGGTTGAAGCCGAATACGGGTCGCCATACGTGGCTCCAATTATTTTGCTAATTTTGTTGGATTGCATACTGTAAGAGGCTTATTTAGGTTGTTCACCCATTTGGTTCCTTAAATTGCTTGGAGATTTGGGTGTATGTATGCCCTTCTGGCAGTCGTTCGAACTGGATTGACCGGGGAGTAGGTCGCCGGCTTCATAGGCTACACCGCCGTAGGTTCCAGCTTTTTGCCATGTGTTACAGGCTATGTAGGCTGTAGCTCCTCCGCCAGGGCTGAATGAAAAATCGAACCCGAAGGCATTGTTGGTGAGCTCTATTTCTGTCGTGTCGGGGTTAATGTTGACTGAATGTCCGCCGCCGTTTATCCAGTTTGAGTCGATGGTGACATTGCTGACGGTTGGGTGTATGATTATGCACTGGGAGTTCGCATATCCGTCTAATCCAGGGGGCATTTCGAAATTGTTGTAGCGGATTTGAATATTGGAAAATCCTTCCATTATTTGTATTCCGTCAGCATGTGCCCCCTTTGCACTACCTAGGCGCTCGAAGAAGGAACTTTCGATCGTTACGTTGTTTTTGGGTTTGATGGCGTCGCCTATCTGGTCGTGTATATGGAGGTACTTGGCTGTGTAGTCTCCGCCTCTGATTGCTTCTGAGGATGCTCCAATCATTTCTACGTGTTCTATTTTGGTTCCCGTAACCCCGTCGTGTATCAGGATGTTGAAGAAGGAGCCATTTTCATGGAGGCCATCTTTGATCGTAATGTTGTTGGCGGTTACAATAAGGTTTCCGCCGGTCATTAGATATTTTTCGAAGATCATGCCTTCAGTCGTGAGATAGTAGTTGCCTGAAACTGAATTCTTCTTGAGCGTCTCATAATCGGATATTGGACCTGTGTTGTCTTCGGTTGGCTTCTCGATGACTGCACTGTATGCGGTTGGTCCGCAAAATAGTATCGACGCAATTGTTAAGATAAAGGTGTGATATATATAGTGATTTATGAGCTTCATGTTCTTCTACGTGTTTGATTGAGCGACTCGTTCTGGTTAGTGCAGAGATCTAAGCTGTGGTGATTGCGATGGGATGTTATCACGGCTTTTGCTTGAGGAGGAAATTATTTATCTTCTTCCATTTTATCAAAGTGTCTTTCTTGCCGAAGAGGTATGATAAAAGTATCCGGAGTTTTGCGGATATTGCTTGTAGTTTTATGTAGTTGTTTGCGGTTTTTCTGTCAGAATTTATGTTGAAATATTTAATAAGGGATTCTCTCTTCTTTATTTCTGAGAAATGGCTAGTTTGTTCGCTCGAGCTCCCTCCACCGTGATGGAAAATCACGCTGTCCGGACAGTATATTAGGTTTAGGCCTAATTGTTTCACTTTAAAGCATAGGTCCATGTCTTCCGCGTACATGAAAAAGCTCTTTGTGAATCCTCCCACTTTATCGAAGGTTTCTCTGCTTATCAGCATGCACGCTCCGCTTATTGCTTCAACGGAAGTTGGAGAATTGCGACTGTAGGCTTCGTGTGTTCCCCACAGTGGCCATCTTGGAAAGATTGCCCTCAGGAAGTTTGAATCAAGTGCTTGGTTCCATGGGGTCGGTAGTGATTGCACGCTGCTCGTTTGCAGAGTGCCATTTGTATTGAGTAGCTTTGCACCGATAATGCCGAAATGTTTTGAAGCTTGTGATACGTTGATCAAATGTTGAATACTGTTTTTCGTGACCTCGGTATCTGGATTTAGTAAAAGTATCAACTCTGCTCTAGCATATTGAAATCCAAGATTGTTGCACCTGCCAAAACCGATATTCTCGTGGCTTTGTATGTATTTAGCCCTAGGATGATGAATTTTAAGAGCCTCTTCGCATCCATCGAAAGATGCACCATCTACGATTATTACTTCGTAGCTGATGTCGGAACAATGCTTTTCGAGTGAGTTTAAGCAATCTACTACAAAGCTCTTAGAGTTCCAATTCACAATGATGATTGAGAGTTTTGGGCTCTCTTTGCTGTCATTGGGTAAAATCATCTTGATAGGAGACGTTTCGTTTGGTCTCTGCGGGTTTGTTGTATAAGTTTCTTTGAAATTTTACGTGGCTTACCGATTATCGTGGCTTTGGTGAAGCCTAGGAGCCATGCTATGCTTCCGATTACGATCGGGCGTTCTCGAAAAAGCCTAGATATGCACTTAACGATTTCAAAAATAGGATGGTAACCGAGAGCGTAGTCGCGTTCTCCCATTTGCCATTTACGTTTTAAGTTTCCTCCGTGGATCGAGTTCCTAGGTTTAAGGTGATCAACGATCAAGTGAGTTATTAGTCGTGTTTTGTAACCCTTCATGCGGGCTGTAGTGCACGTAATGCTATCCCAGCCTCCTTCGGGGATAGGGACTAGGCCGCCGATATCCTCAAAACACACTCTGCGAAAGAACTGAAGAGCGCCCGGTACGTCGTTTTTGTTGCGTGGTAGAACATCTTTTGAAAGCCCGATGTCTATCGCTACCCCTCCTGCGAGACCAAGCTTGAGGTCTTTTTCAAACTCGATCATCAATTTCTCGAAGTATTCTGGCTCGAAACGTAAGTCAGAGTCGAGAAGCCCTAGGAACTGATAGTCTTTGGTTTCGAGACTGTTGATGCCGAGGGTCGTGTTTTCAACTACTGCGGCAAAACTGGGAAATTCTCTTTGGGGTAGCTGGATCAGTTTAATCCAGCTGAATTCGCTTAGGTACTTTTGTATGATCTCGTTTGTACGGTCGGTAGAGCCATCGCTCACAATGACCCATTCTTGGGGGAGGATTGTCTGGGATGTGACAGATTTGAGTGTTTCCTCGATGTATTTCTCTTCGTTGCGGACAGGAGTTACCAAAACATAGCTTTTGCTATGTTTTGGATCCGTCTTCGTTTCACTACGCCGCGACGAGTCAGTGATCGGGGCCGAGCTTTGCTCGGATGACCTATGGCTAATGGCTGATTTCTTATCGCTCATGGCTTGGCTAGTCAGCGTTGATTAACGTATTCAATTGAGACGTTAGTTTTTTGGCTGCATAAGCGTTGATTGGGGCTTTCGCTGGTAGTCCTACCAGGGATGGCTGATTGCTGGCACAGCCAGATCTTGGATCGGTAATCGGTAATCGGGGATCGTGAGGTTGTAGGGATTCTAGAATTCGGAGGAGCTCTTTTTCGTCTGGGGCGACGTTGATTTTGTTGAGCTCCTTCAGGTGTTTAGCGGTGGCGAGTTGGTGCTCGTTGCGGTGTTCGCCTTTGGCCGCGATGCGTGGCATGACTAGAAGCGGTTTCTGGAAAGATAGGGAAGAGAGGATGGTTCCCATGCCGGCGTGGGACACGATCAAGTCGGACTGCTGGAAGCGCTGTTTGAACTCGGGTGGTTCTATAAAGTGGGTGTAGGGAATGTTCTGTGGGCGATAGGAAGTTTCGCCGATTTGGGCGAAGATCTCGAACTCCGGGTGGGCGGGTGCCCAGTCGTCGAGGGTGCGGACGAGACGGTCGAAAGGCAAATCGGTCCCCACCGTCACAAATATATTTAGTCGATCTTTGTGACGGTTGGGAATGGCTGATGGCTGATGGCTAATGGCTGATGGGCCGGCTGCGCCGGATGGTTGAATCGGGCCACTGGGGACAGTGGCCCCTACCTCGTCACCTAAGACATTGCCGTAGAAGTGTGGTCCTTCGGGGCGAGCCAAGTGTTTCCACTGTGTGATCCAGTGGTCGACGTGGTGGCCGACTTTCTTGCCGGAGAGGGAAAGCTCCTCGGCGTTGGCGATGCTGTCTACCCAGATGGTTTTCTTGCCCAGCATTTTGCCGAGGCGGATGGCAAAATAACCTGGAGCAGCCCCGGTTGATATAACGACGTCGGGCTTTTCTTTTACTAGCAATAGAAAGATCTTAAAGGCGGCTTTGATCAGCTTTATCTTTTCCCAGCGGTTGCAATCAGGAACTACGCGGAATTCTGCGCCATCCGCTTCTACTTCGCCACGGTAGGTCTCACGGGTGGTCGCATATATCAAGCGGGTCCCCTCGAACGCAGGGTGGAGACGACGCAGCTGGATCCAGTGGCCGCCAGCGGAAGCGATGGCCAAAACCGTCTTAGCGGTTTTGGATGGCTTATGGCTTATGGCTGATGGCTGAACGGAGCTTTGCTCCGATGGCGGGTTGCTCATCGCTGGTGACTCATTGTCAACTGGACTGGAAGGTGGTTTAGGCACTGGTTTTTCAGAATGGCTGATGACTTATCGCTGATGGCTAATTGTCGGTTGCTTCTGGAGTTTGGCTAGTAGTTGATGGGCTGGCTTCGCCAGATGGCTGATGGCTTATGAATAATGAGCTGATCTATCTTTGTTGCTTGTTTTGTAGGTAGCGCATCAAACCTGCTATTTGAGCTGAAAGGTCCTTTAAGGATTCGTTCAGCTCTGTTTGCTCTGGCTCAGTTATGTAATTTATGTCGAGTGCAATGTAGAGTTGTGCACGTACCTCTCCCGCTGAACCTTTTGCTATGCTAAGGAAATTGATGAATTCCTTATCTGACTTACGCTCAAAGCCTTCGGCTATGTTCGAAACGATCGATACGGATGCTCGTTGAATCTGGTCTTTTAAGCCGCGATCTCGTGCGAACTCTCCTGTCCTTGTCTTCGAATAAATCGATGCCGCCAGTTTTCTAGCGAGTTGCCAGATGGGTAGATCCTCAAAAGTTTCGTAGTGAGCCATAGATATATAAATTAGCGATTAGTCATCAGCCATTAGTCATCAGGATTTCCTCAGGCTTGGCTGAGCAAATCCTGCTCGAGCTTGCGAGGGACGTGGCTTTTGGTTTTATTGAGGATGCCGCCGAGGTGGGCTTTGGAGTCGGCCAGCAGTTCGAGTGCCTGATTGGCCACGTCTCTATTGGTTTCTTCGGATTCCATGACCATCAGTACCACGTCCATGAAGGAGGCGAGGCGTGGGGTGCTGCTAATGGGGGTCACGGGTGGCATGTCGAAAATGATATAGTCGAAGTCGCTGGCCCGTAGCTTGGGCATGATTTTATTGAAGCGCTGCGGCATGATGCGGGGCAGCTTGGTACCGTTGGTGCCTTCCGCGACCACGTAGAGATTGTTCTCCATCTTGGCGTCGTTCTCGGTCGCCTGATCGAGTACCTGGTCGAGGTTGAGGATGTTCTTGCCGTTGTAGAATTGCTGGGCGGTCTCGTGGCCAAGGGTCATGTCGACGAGGAGCACGTTGCCTTCGCCGATCTTGGAAAGG
The DNA here is from genome assembly GCF_014803405.1 of Pelagicoccus enzymogenes. Classification (NCBI taxonomy): domain Bacteria; kingdom Pseudomonadati; phylum Verrucomicrobiota; class Opitutia; order Puniceicoccales; family Pelagicoccaceae; genus Pelagicoccus; species Pelagicoccus enzymogenes. The sequence goes on along the minus strand of NZ_JACYFG010000039.1, from coordinate 8,655 downwards.
CTGCCGGCGAGTCCGGAGGCGATAGTGGTGACGCCGGACTCCTGGCCGAGCCCGGTCATGGCGATGAGCTTGGGCTTATGGGTCAGGTTCTTGCTCTCGAAGTAGGTGATGACCTTGTCGCGCAGGGCGTCGAAATGGCCGTTGAGGGCATGGCGGTCGTCCCAGGGAGCGATCTCGCGGGACGCGGACTTGTCTCCATCGCCGTATTCTTCGGGGCGGGCCAACGCGGCCGCCTTGAGAGTAGGGGACTTTGGTTGGTACTTGTCCTTGCTCTTGCCCGATGCCAGTTGCTTGACCTTGCCAGCTTGCTGCAGGGCCAGTCGGTTGGCCTTGGCAGTGGTCTTGCGGAAGCGCTTGTCCTCGAGATCGGGCAGGCTCATGAAGAGGGGAATACCGAGGTTGCGCTGGATTTCGGTGGGGCGCTTGATGGAGCGGTCGAGCAGGAGGTCGACCAGAAGCGCCCACGCTAGACCGATGATGCCGATGCCACCAGCCACGCCAGCGGTGAGTTGCAGCTTTTTCTTATTCTCCACCTGTCCAACAGAAGGTGCTTGGATGATGCTAATGTTATTGGTTTTACTAGCGCGTAGGTCTTCTTCTAACCGCGTACTTTCTAGGCTAACCACTAGGTTCTTGTAGTTGGTTTCTTCCAGCTCGCGTCGCCGTTCCAGCTCGTTGATCTCGGCTTCTACGGCGTCGATGCGTTTTGCTTCCTCGCGCAGTTCGGCGAGTTGGGATTTTAGCGTGTTAGATCGTGATGTCAGGGCCCGGATTCGGATGGATTGAGCACGAGCTTCCAGCTCGGGGTTTAGACCGGTTTTTGATTTAGTGTCTGCAGTGATGGCGGTGGCCCGAATGCCGGGATGTTCGGCCACGAGGTCGTCCATTTTCTTTTGAGCGTCGGTGATCTTGGCTTGGATGGCTTTCACACGGGTGTTCTCGGGAGTGAACTGTAGCAAGAGGGCTTGTTCGCGTGAGCGCATGATATCCATGGAGGAGCGTAGGTTTTCGAAGTCTTCGATGGCCTTGGCTAGGACCGCAATTTCCGCATCGCTTTGCTGGGTCTCTTCCTCGCTCGCGGCTTCTTTTTTGGCTGCTGCGATAGGAGCTTGTAGCTGCTGGAAGGACTCGAGGGCAGACTGGTATTCAGCCAATTCTGCATCGGTCTCGAAAACGGCTTGGCGGATGCGGGCGATTTCTTGGCTGAGGGTGATTTTGGCGTCGGTAACGTTGATAACACCGGCCTTTTGACGCGCACGTTGTAGTTCGGCTTCGGTTTGAGCAAGGCGGGTTTTGAGTTGGTCGGTTTGTTGCAGCAGGAAGGTATTGAAGGCCTCGCTGGAGCGGTGGGTTTCCACGTGTTTGTCCAGGTAGTCGTCGATGGTGGTCTGTAGGACTTTGCGGGCGACTTCTTGGTCGTTGTGGGAATAGCTGAGCTGGATGACGGAGCTGTCGCGGCCCATAACCCCGATGCTCATGTTCTTTGCAATGCTGTTGGCGGCCGCTACTTTCAGATCGTTGGGCGTGCCTTGCCCTTTGTCCTCCAAAATGGTCTGAGGACCGATTTTTTCAGCTACAGTCAGGGCGATATCGGAACTGCGCAGGATTTCCAGTTCGGCGTTCATGACGCGATCGCCGCGGCCGCCCGGGCTCACGGTATTGGAATTATCGAGGGAGACGAAGTCCTGGCTTTCGGTTACGTAGCGTACCAGTAGTTTGGCGTTGGATACGTAGGGCAGGGGCATGAGCTTGAAGACAGCGGCTCCGGCGATGACGCCGAGTACGGCGAAGAAGATGATCTTCTTAAGGTGGCGGAAGAGCGTGTAGATGATGTCGCCGGGAGTGATAGATAGGCCGGAAGATTGCTGTTGTGGAGTGCTCATGGTGCTGACTGGGTCAGATCGCGGATCGGTAATCGGTGATCGGTGATCTTAGGAACTAAAGTTGTTGATTATGAAATTTGCTGAGTGTCTTAACCGCCGAGATCGCTGAGGGCGCGGAGAGTTGGATTCGGTTGTTTGTGAACTGGTCTGTTTTTAACCACGGATGGACGCAGATGGACTCGGATGTTGGTGAGGCTGATGGCTGATGGCGGATTACTGAGGGTTGATACGTGGTGGGACCATCTTGGTCGCGTTGTTGATTTCTGTTTTTGATTAGCGATTAGTGATTAGCGATTTACCGGTAATTGAGAGCGTAGCGACCGCTACGCGATATGCCGGTAGAGGATCTTGCCGGCGAGGCGGGTGAGGAAGATGGGCAGTCTGGAAAAGACTTTGTTGTGCCAGCCGTAGACGTCGTCGGACATCTTCATGATCTTGTCGTTTTTCAGGTCGTAGCGGTGGTAGTAGGTGATGCGTTCTTCGGGCCCATAGGTGTTCTTGTACTTGCGCAGGCTGGCGTTATCGAGGGAGTTGCGGCCGAGGTCCATGGCATGGAAGCCTTTGTTTGCATAATGTTTCATGGCTGCCCACATGACGGAGTTGTTGCAGCGGGAAGACTGGTAGTCGGGGTCGGAGGCGCCGTACTTGTAGTGCACCAGCCTGCCTTGCTCGAGGTAGATGCTGGCGGCGGCGAGCTGGTCGTCGACGTAGGCCGAGATGATGGTGCCTTTGCCGGGCTGTATGAGCTGGCTGAGGATGTTCTGGAAGAAGCTAAAGGGTTGCGGGGGGAGACCGTGGCGCTTGCGGGTGATGCACTGCAGGCGATAAAAACCTTTGAGGGCTGCGAGGGTGTCGGAGTGCTCGATGCGCACGCCTGACTTCTCGGCCTTGCGCACGGCCCGGCGGGTGGAGGAGGCGAAGCGCTCGAAGACGGCATCGGGACCTCCGGTGAGGTCGACTACGTGGTTGTAGAAGCTGAGCGAGGGCTCGCTGATATCGAGTTTGCGGATGTCGCCGCGCAGCTCGATGTAGTCCCAGCCCTGGGCTCGGCCTTCCGCCTTGAAGGCTTCGTAAAGTTGGGGAATGAGGGACTCGTCGGTGGCGTAGGCCCGGCAGATGTCGAAGAAGGGCATCGATACCGCTCGGGTACCGGTAAAGGGCGAACGAACGACGAGGTAGGGTAGGACGGCCTGGATCTTTTGCGCGGCGCGCAGGGCGAGGAGCTGCGGCTCGTAGCCGTAGGTCTTTTGCAACAGCTGGGTCCATTCCACGCAGAGGAAGCGGGAGGCTTCGTCCACCGCATGGATCGCTTCCTCCCAAAGGGCAGTGTCTGCCGGGCGGATCACGCGGCAGTCGGCGCTGGCTCCCTCGAGGGGACGAGAGCTGGGGCTGTCGGCACTCATGCGCGGGGCGCTGGCAGCGAGGCTGCTCGTAATGACTGATGGCTGATGGCTAATGGCGGATGGCCGACAGGATCGGATGACTGGTGGCTTATGGCTGATGGCTGATGGTGGGGAGCCAGCGGAGCTGGATTGAAGATTAAAGATGGAAGATTGAAGATTGGGAGTGGCACGGGAGTTGGTGGTGGGGCCGAGGGCGGATGGATAATGGCTGATCTTTTTAACCGCAGAGGACGCGGAGGTCGCTAAGGTTTTCTTGAGATTACTGATTTTGGATTACTGATTACTGATTGAGCGGAGCGAGTTGATGAACGATTACAGATCCATGATTCGAGATCCGCATCCAGCGGAGGCGGCTTTATAGGCTTTTTTACGGTGGCGTTGAGTGAAACTTGAGGGCTTCAGCTCAGATAGCTGTGTTACGTTTGCAGTCAGGTGTCGGATCAAAGGGAATTTGGTCTTCCTCAGGGATTCTTGGCAACCCGGAACGTAAAAACCTGCGCCCTGTGAGAGAAAACCTGATGCTCGCCGCAGGCGAGCGGCAGGATGGGGTGTTAACCGCGGAGGACGCAGAGGACGCGGAGGTGGATTGTTGATGGCTAATGGCTAATGGCTAATGGCTGATTGCTGTTTACGGATAAGGTGGCGGGACCACGTGTCTCGGCGTAGCCGTCAGAGGCGAAGACGGATCCAGGTCGCGTGAGATGTCTTTTTGTTTTAACCACCGATAGCACTGATTGGCACCGATGATCGGCTTGTGTGGTTGGGAGCCATTTAAACTGTGACCTGTATTGGCTAGGGTAGGGCTGTCTGGCCCAGACAGCCGCGTTGCAGGATCATTTCTCCGCGGCGGACTGGGCCAGTCCGCCCTACCAGGACAGTGTTCTAATCTACACCAGATTTACTCAGACCTTGGGTTTTGATTAGTGATTAGTGATCGAGCGAAGCGAGGGACTGGTCTGTTTTTTTAACCGCGGAGGACGCGGAGGGCGCGGAGGGATCCTTTTGAGATTATTGATTGATAGTGGCGGGACCTTCCAGGTCGCGTGTTTTGGTAGATGCGGAAGCTGGAAGCTTCCCCCACTTTGGTTAACGTGGCGGGACCACGTGTCTCGGAGTAGCCGTCGTAGGCGAAGACGGATCCAGGTCGCGTGAGATGTATTTTTGTTTTAACCACCGATAGCACTGATTGGCACCGATGATCGGGTTGTGTGGTTGGGAGCCATTTAAACTGTGACCTGTATTGGCGAGGGTAGGGCTGTCTGGCCCAGACAGCCGCATTGCAGGATCATTTCTCCGCGGCGGACTGGGCCAGTCCGCCCTACCAGGACAGTGTTCTAATCGTACACCAGATGGACTCAGATGGGATCTGGTTGGGAGCGCGTCTGATGACGCTGTGTTGTTTGCTTAACCGCGGAGGACGCGGAGGGATCCTTTTGAGATTATTGATTGATAGTGGCGGGACCTTCCAGGTCGCGTGCTTGGGTAGATGCGGAAGCTGGAAGCTTCCCCCACTTTGGTTAACGTGGCGGGACCACGTGTCTCGGCGTAGCCGTCGTAGGCGAAGACGGATCCAGGTCGCGTTGTTGGGGAGATTCGGGAGCAGGATGTGTCTGCGCTTCGCTTCGTGTCGTCGCATTGTTCGGTAGCCCCAGTTTTTTGTTAATCGTGGCGCAAGGCCACTTCCCACATTTGAGATTACGGATTGCTGATCACTGATCCGCGATCGAGCGGTAGCTCCTGCAGCGCGGACGACGTGGCAGTCGTCCCTCCAGATTCGTGATTGAGCGATCGCTCGTCCCTCCCTTGGGGGATCGCCTTCGCTGCATGGGTAGAGGCTACACTGGGGGCTTGGGAAAGGGGAGCGGTTTTTACAAATTTTGACCTTTATTCGCTGTGTGAAGTAAGTCCGCAGGAGTGGCTGCGGAGAGTGCCTAATCGGCTTGCGTAGTGATTGCTCAAGGCCTGCGTGCGGTTCCTCAATTTGGGGCGTGCCTCTTCAGGACCTACTAGGGAAGGCGAACTGTGGGGCATCATGCCGAGCCCACGTCACGCCACGTACCATGGCACCAGCCCAAAGCCTTCTCGCCGACGTTTCCTGTGGAAGCGGGCCCTTGCTGCATGCGTCTTCTCTTGGGGAATGGCGAGCATGGAGGCGGGGCAGCTTTCGCTGACTTGGCAGGACAATTCGGACAATGAGGATGGCTTCGAGATAGAGCGCTCGCTCATGGGGCAGAGTTTCGGTTTGCTGGCCACGGTGGAGGCGGACGCGGAGTCTTTTGTGGACGCTTCGATCATTCCTGGCCGCGAGTACGAGTATCGGGTACGGGCTTTTAACGCCTTCGGCTACTCGGGCTATACCAATGTTTCGGTGGGCATGATGCCGAATTCGGCTCCGGTGGTGGGGGCGATTGAAGATGTTTCTCTGCTTCAAGGCGAGCAGGTGCCGGAGATCGCTTTTTCCTTTTCGGATAACGAGTCGCCGGTCGGAGAGCTAGTGGTAGAGGCCTTGTCGTCCAATTTGGCTTTGCTTCCCCTCACCGGTTTGTCGGTGGAGATGGGAGAGGGAGTGGGCACCGTTTCCCTGGCTCCTAACGCTGCGGCCACCGGTACAGCGAGCATCACCTTGCTCATCAGCGACGGAGTGGAAGTGGCCCAGCGCTCGTTTTCGCTCGAGGTGCTGCCGAACGCTGCCCCAACCATCGGCAGCTTGCAGGAGGTGAACGTGTTCGACGGCAAGACCGTAGGGCCGATCGCTTTCTCGATCGCGGATAGGGAGTACGATGCCTCCCTGCTGACGGTTACCGGCAAATCCATGAATGAGAGCTTGATCGCCTCGGAGAGCATTTCTTTTACGGGCACGGGTTCCAGCCGGAAGGTAAGTTTTGCCACCCTAGCAGGCGCTTCCGGATCGACCACCCTACGTTTGACGGTGAGCGATGGCGTGAACAGCACCACCGCCGCCTTGCGGGTCAACGTTACCAAGAATTCAGCCCCAGTGATCTCTGGACTGGAGAGCAGCTATACCATCGATGGGGATGGGGAGCTGAGTGGCTTGGCTTTCACTGTAACTGACGCGGAAACCTCCGGCAGCTCGCTGCAGGTGTCGGTTCGCTCCTCCAATTCGCTGCTTGTCTCCCAGCACGGCTTGAAGCTGACGGGCAGTGGAAATCAACGGGCCCTGAGCGCGACGCCTCTGCCGGGGATGACGGGAACGGTGGTGATCACTGTTGCGGTGAGCGACGGCGTGCACACTACCGAGGAATCTTTCAACCTGCGGGTGCTCGCTCCGGAGCAAATCGTCAAGGTTCTGGACTTCACAATCGAGAATCGCCTTGCGGTCATCGAGGTGGAGAACCGCAGCGGGGCGACCTTCTCGCTCTGGAAGATCCATTCCTTGGATGGCGCTTGGGAAAAGGTGGAAGCTGTCGAAACGGTAGCAGGCGAAACCTCGACCACTCTGATCGATCCGACGCCTATCGACTCGCCCGTCTGCTACCGCGTGATCGCCAGCGAGTAAGCGTTCTCGCAGAGGGGCTTTTTTGAGATCGCTGATTGCGGTTAAGGTGGCGGGACCACGTGTCTCGGCGTAGCCGTCGTAGGCGAAGACGGATCCAGGTCGCGTGGGATGTGATTTTGCTTTAACCACCGATAGCACTGATTGGCACCGATGATCGGGTTGTGTGCTTGGGAGGGCGTTTGACCGGGTGGTAAATTTTGAACCGCGGAGGACGCAGAGGACGCGGAGGTGGATTGTTGATGGCTAATTGCTAATTGCTGATTGCTGATAAAGTGGCGGGACCACGTGTCTCGGCGTAGCCGTCGCAGGCGAAGACGGATCCAGGTCGCGTGAGATGTCTTTTTGTTTTACCACCGATAGCACTGATTGGCACCGATGATCGCTCAACTGGACGGGTGCCATTAAAACTGTTTCCTGTGTTCAAGAGGGTAGGGCTGTCTGGCCCAGACAGCCGCGTTGCAGGACCATTTCTCCGCGGCGGACTGGGCCAGTCCGCCCTACCAAGACAGTTTTTCAACCGCACACCAGATGGACTCAGATGGGATCTGGTTGGGAGCGCGTCTGATGGCGCTGTGTTGTTTGCTTAACCGCGAAGTTCGCAGAGCAACTGTGTCACTGAGCAAGCTGTAAGTTAAGTTTTTTGAACAGGCTTTGTATGTGTATGAGCATCTTCCTCATTCCAGCGACGATGGCGCACTTGTACGGCTTGCCCTTGTCCCTGAGCTTCTGGACGTAAGGTCTTATCACTTCGTTGTGCACCGCAGCAGTTTTGGTCGCCATGTAGAGGCACCGTCTGACTTTGGCTCTACCCTCTTGGATGCGTCTTTTCTTCTTGGTCTTTCCGCTGTCGTCGTTGAAGGGGGCGATTCCAGCCAAGGCGACGATCTGGTTCCTGTTGAGGGACTCGATCTCGCTGAGGTGCGCGAGCAGGGTCCAAGCCGTGACTTCGCCCACGCCGCAGACCGAGAGGGCGATGCCTTGCTGGGAGCGCATCTTCGCGTCGCTTTGGACGAGCTCCCTGATGTCCTCTTCGATCGTCTCAAGCTCGTTCTGCACGATCGCGATCATGCGCTCGATGGATGGGTGGATGAGAGGATCGCTGTTTTGCCGCCGGTTTTTCTCGCGGCTTAGCTGTTCGCTCAGATGGCTTCTGCGGTCGAGCAGGGCGGCGAGCTGCTGGCGTTTTTCGCAGGGAGGCGTTTGGGGTCGTATGTTCTTCTCTTTCGCGAAGTTGCGAATCATGCGCGCGTCGATGGGGTCGGTCTTTGCCTTGACCCCCTCGCTCTTGGCGTAGTGTCGCACTCGAGCCGGGTTGACCCTGGCGAAGGGGAGGCCCTTGGCGAGGAGTTGCTGCATGAGGATTCGCTCGTATCCGCCGGTCGCCTCGAAGACGGCCAAGGGCGTCTTGAAGGTGGCGATGTGGTCGGTCAGCTCGCTAAGGGCGTCTGCTTTGTTGGATACGCTGAAACTTCGCTTGTCGCTGAGCGCTTCAAGTGTATCTTTCGATATGTCGATTGCGATAATGTCGTATTCGGTGGGATTCATGGCTTGTATCTGTCTTGTAGAGGTGAGCTCGCGTCTTTGATGACGGGCTCTTTCAACTGTTTGATATCCAAGCCAGGTCGCTTCGAGGGATCGCTGCTCAGCGCTGAGCTCGCTCAATGAGGGCTCCGGACGCAGATTGATCTCACTCGAAACGCGTTCGGACCGGTGGCCGCCGGTTCGAACGATCCTGGCATCCTCTGAAAATGCCATTTGCAGAGGGCTTTTCGAGCCCTTCCTCCGACGAGTTATGGACTCATTCTCGGAAGGGCTCAAAAAGCTGGAAATCAATGGTGGGGAACCTACAAGG
>NZ_JACYFG010000038.1:300000-380208 GCF_014803405.1 Pelagicoccus enzymogenes | reverse complement strand
CCGCCGAAGCGGCGGTCGGAGGCGAAGAAGCTTTTGAGCGTGCCCGAGCTCGCCGCGAAGAGAAGGTCGTATATGGCGGCTTCGTTGTAGCGGACCAGCTCGTCGAGCGTGTCGGGCAACGTGAATACGCAGTGGTGGTACCTGGTGGGGAGCAAGCGTTCGCTCTGGGCGGCGACCCACTTGCGGGTGGCCCTGCCTTGGCATTGGGGGCAGTGCCTGTCCCGGCAGCTGTTGTAGGCGACGATCTCGTTGCCGCATGCGCAGACCGTCTGGACGCTGGCTCCCAGGCGGCTTGTGCGGCAGGCCTTGACGCTGCCGAAGACCTTGCACTGCTGGGCGCTGAGCGCCCGTTTCCTTTTGAGAGGGGGTTCGAAGCGGGTGATGATGTCCGCCAGCTTGCCCATGGACCGTTCGCGTCAGCGAGCGCCTCCATTTTTAGGATACGCTTGCAATGTATCTATTTTGTGGGTACTCTGTTGTGTATCCATTTTAATATTACTCGAACAAGTGATTGTAAGATTTCTGGATAATATCCTGACCGAAACGGTCGGAAGCAACCTTTTTGTAGGTAAATCTGCTTAATTTCAATCGTTAAACATCCTTTTTCGGATGTTATCCAAACGTTTGGATAATATCCTATGATCAAAATTCCAAATAACGTGCTGGAACCGTTCCAGAACGCACTCGCAAGCGAGCATATCCCAGAAAGGCAGAAGCCGTACTACGAAATGTGGCTCCGATTCTATCTCGATTTCTGCGACAAGAACGAATGCCCGGAAGGCAACGTAAGCAGCGTCGACCTTTTCGTCATCAGCCTGGAGAGCAGAGGCAAGGAAGCCTTCCAGCAACGGCAGGCTGCCAGGGCGGCAAGAATATACCTCGAGCTCCTGGAGAGAATCGAGCTATCCCCATGGGACAGGACGCTCCGCGCCCTCGAAGATCGGATCGCCACCCTCCACTACTCCACCAAGACGCTGTCCACATACCGCCACTGGACCCGGAGCTTCCGTGACTACCTGGAGGAGAAGGATCCAGATTCGGTCACCTCGAGCGACGCGGCTAGCTACTTCACCCATCTCGCGGTAGACAGGAAAGTGGCGGCTTCAACCCAGAACCAGGCTTTCAACGCCCTGCTCTTTCTCTTCGCGAAAGTCTGGCAACGTGACTTCAAGGGATTCGAGGGAGTAGTTCGAGCAAAGAAGTCCAACTACGTCCCGACGGTTCTGTCCCGAGCCGAGGTAGACCGAGTAATCTCTAAAGCGAACCATCCCTTCGCCCTCATGGTCCAGATGATGTACGGCTGCGGACTTAGGCTTTCCGAATCGGTAAACATCAGGGTGAACAACCTTTGCTTCGAGACGGGACTTCTGACCATTCGCAACGGCAAGGGAAAGAAGGACCGCGTCGTTCCCCTCCCCGCTTCCCTGGCTGACGAACTGAAACGCCAGATCCGTCGGGTGAAAGGACTACTGGAAAAGGACCTGGAGGCCGGGTTCGACGGAGCCTTCATGCCTCAGGCGATGTCGCGCAAGTACCAGAGCGCCGCCAAGCAGCTCGGATGGCAATGGCTGTTTCCAGCCAAGCAGCTCACGCACGTTCCGTCGTCGGGCGAAACGCGCCGATACCACGCGCACGAGACCAAAGTCGGTTCGGCGATCCGACAAGCAACCTACGAGGCAGGCATCCACAAGCGAGTGACCGCCCATACCTTCAGGCACACCTACGCCACTCACCTGCTTCAGGCCAATTACGACATTCGCACGATCCAAAAGCTGCTTGGGCACAGTGACGTTAAGACGACCATGATGTATACCCACATTGTCGACACCGGCACAGTCAAGGAACCCAAGAGCCCCTTGGACTTCTAGAGGGCAACAATACGGATGGCGAGGCCCAGCCCTCGCCGTCCAACCAAAGGGAATTCGCCCTCCAAGCCATGGTCCCCCCCCCCCCCCCTCTTTTCATCTTCGAAGCAGAGCCGTGAAACTCTCTCGCCTACCTGAGAAATCAATTCGGCCCGACCATGCCATCAATCCTGAGGAATCTAAACTCCCGCAAGGATTTGGGTCCGAGCTACCCGCCTTCGGCGGCTCATGCTTCAGGTCGGCAATCGATTCGTTGATTCCGAAATGACACCAAACGGTTTGAAACCATTTGGTGTCATTTTACTTAGGGTTCTCACTGAACGACCTCGAGCGAAATAGGCCACCAGGGGCACAACCACCTTTAGCTCAGCTATCGCTCTTGGCTCTCTCGTTCAACTGGTCCATGTTCACTAGATGAGCCCTTTGTAGGGCTACTTTCTCCGAGGATCCGTTGGCCTCCGAGTTTCTCGGAGGATGGCCAAGCTGCGCCACCCGAAGTCCAGTGATGACAATCGCAGGATCCGAGAGGTTTAATTTGGATATTCCAAAATGCTTAAGCGGGGTTTCGCGTGTAATTTCCGCGCGAAAATCGAAGGCCAGTCTCCCGCTAACCTGAAAACGGCGACGCCTGAGCTCTCTTAGCCGACTGCTGCGGACCTTGCCCCGGCCGTTAAGGCACCCCACCCTGCCTGTGCCCCCGGGGGATGAGCTCCAGCAGTGTGCATTCGCGGCACCTGTGCGATGCCCTTGATAAATCTCAAATTTCTACGCCAACCGATTTGAGCGGCGAATCTAACCTTTCACAAGGCAGTTGAACGCGTCTCTACGAAGGAGGCTTTCAGCAAGTAAAATAGAAAGGTAACAAAATGAATATGATTGGAGTCAACGTCTGCTTCAGCAAAAGTGACTATCAGTCGGCCAAGCTCGAAAACTGCCTCATCGAGATCGATCACTTGAGAGGGTTCGTTCGTTTTCCGAATCTTGACAGTGACGATCTCGACAAAATCGAATGGCTTTCAAACCGCTATCCTGTGCGGCCGGGAGTTAAGGAAGGACAATTCCGCATCGAGAGGAGGAGCGCTGTAGATCAAGCCACCGATTTCGCGTCCGTCGCTAACGATCTCATCGATGCAAGAATGCAAATCATCCACACCAAAGGCTTCAAGACGCAGGAGGCTTACGAAGTCCTAGGCTACTGCGAACGGTATGAGCTGCGTTACTACGGGCCAAATAGTTGGCCAAGCGCAGCCGGCTGGAAGGTATTGTCGCGATCTGATGTGCCCATAGTGCCCGGGATAGCTATTACCTACCGCCCGGACCTTTGTATCCCCGTTTACCGATTTCCGAAAACAACTGAAGCAAAGCGTTGCTCGAGGACGGTTTCTAAGCTGGCACATCTCTGTGTGGGCGAACAAGACTTCCGGCTGGATCTGCATATCGTCAATCCATCATCGTGGAATTTTGCTCCTAAGGGAGGCAAATTTTGGTACGGACAGACTTTCTTGCCGATGTCTTATCTTGGTGAGGCGTTGCAAAGATTGATTTTCGCAGGCTTTCAGATTAGAAGCGAAGTGGGAGGATCTCCACTCTTCGGCCCCTACACCGACTTCCCAATAGAATAAACTGTTGGCGATAGCTTTCCGGAAGAACTGCTGCGGAACGAGTTGGCTTCGCGGCAGATTCGGCAAGATCCACTGCTGGGTTGGCTCAATCAGCACCCGGATCAGCTTTGAACAGCTCAAGTAGAGGAAAATTAACGAAGACTTGGAATTTTCCGATTTTGCGAATCTGAAGAACTCCAGCTTCAGCAAATACTTTTAGGTAGCTTGTTGCGGTGTTTCGATCCCAGGCGATTCCGGCAGCAGTGATGGTTTCATGGCTGCAAACAGGCCGGCGGAGCAGTAGTTCAACGAGCTGCTTCCTTCTGTTCGCGTTAAGCTTCACTGCGGCTTGAACCAACGTCTCGTACGCCGTGCCAAGTTGAACAAGCCAGGCACGATACCAAATCGCTTGCTGCCTCGTTAACTCAAGGAAGTATCGCAACCATGGTTCCCAGCTACCGGTCGAGAACACATCCCTTAACGACTTTCCGAACTCGCCACTATTTTGCTTAGCACCCTCCTTGTCGATGCGTTTGCTAAGTTCAAAGACAGGCTGTTTCAATCCAATATTCTTTGCGAGAAAGAGAAGGAACAGCTCTTCATCTGCATCATAAACGCTCGTTGATCCGGGTGAAGCCGCCAAATAAAGCACATAGCTGATCGCTAATTTAACTACCGGACTGTGTCCGGATTGGCCTTCAGTGAATTTGAGCCAACAATCGATAAACTCACCAACGGAATCCTCAGCCGCTGCAGTGAAAACGGTTCCAGAAATCCCAACGTTCATGTCTCGCGCCGTGGAATCAAATTCTCTAGAGTATTCAAGATTAGAGTTATTCGTGGCGGAATCGTTCGTTGGAGGAGATTGGACGAATTTGCGAAAGAAAGACCTATCCTCTTTAAATGCTGCCCCTTCCAAATCTTCTGAACGTATCCAATCGAGGGCAACAAAGAGCTCATCGAGGATGTTCCGCGCCAAATCTGGACGCGGGAAGGACTCCCATGCTAGATTCAGCTTCCAGAGTTCCCTCTCTGCATCTAGGCTAGCCCTTAGGACTGATCTGGTCTCAACCGTTTTTGGATCTGGTACTTCAGGAGGTCTTTCGAGTGGCGTGTTTGGGTCCCATTTCACTTTGTCCAGTTACGGGCAACGGCTCGAAAACTTTAGCCTTCGGTTTCGCCACCAAGAATAACCTAAGCGCCCTCGCCTCTCACTAGCTATAAGCTAGATAGATCAAGCACCCTAGCCTGCCTTATAAATCCTGCCTATCATAGGCACCATGGACGGCGCTCGGGTAAGCGAGAACTTGAAAAAGAGAAAAGAAAGCCGTCAAAGAAAAGAGAAAAAGCGCTCGGGGTGTTTGTATTGAAAGACTAATTACGCGAATCGTACTAACGACTCGCGTAACATCGAACATAGTGCAGGATTCTGAGGAGTGAGAGAAGGAAGATCGATAGCTCAACCACGATGGGGCTTTGGCGAATCGGTCACAATTGAGCTGAACCATGTTGGCTAACAATGATGCGGTTCGGACAAACCTAAGAATCTTCATACGTCCGAACGAATCGCACATTCGAAAAGCCCGCACCAAAGAGTCTGGTGCGAACTTTCATTGTTAGCGGTCTTGGGATTCCTCTGCTCAGTGAGCAAGTCAGCGCCTTAGTACCTCTCGCATCAGCGAAGTGATGCGATTGATGAGCGCTAGCCTACGGCTAGTGGGTAGCGACTTAGACCTCAGCGCTTTGATCTTAGCTTCCGCGAGATCGCCGAGGCGTACGCATTGCATATATCGAGACCTCGGTACCATTGGACGGTCCCTCGCATCGACGCATTCCGTACAAAATGGCGGCGCCTTGAAGATGAATGATTTGAGGGTGTTGAAGCAAGTGGGGCAAATATAGGATCTGTACATTTCGTGAAGGGAGAGAATTTTCTATCCGATGTGCGTTTATTTCCATCTGTGTAGCTCACGCTCTTTTCCGGGACGGATTCAGCAATTTACTCGGCGCATGATGACGGAGAAACAACCGCCACTGGCGCTCGTGTGTCAGGACAGAATCCTCACGGTCGCCCCTATCTTCCCAGGGACGGAAGCTTTGGTCGAACGCAAGTCGAGCTGACCAGAGCTCTCCTTCGAGCAAGAATAGTTTCGCGTGCTCGTGGTTGATAACGGCTTCGTCGCAGGCTTTGATGCCTTGCATGGTAACGCACACGACTCCCTCTTCGCAGCCGAGGTGCCCCAGAGCATTGGACCAGTAGGCGTAGGCCGTTGGACTTGCGGGGGCGAAGTTGAGGTGCCATGTCGCTTGAGCGATAACAAGATTCCAGGCACGAGCTTCCCAGAGTAGCCTTAGCTTCTCGTAGCTACTTTCGCGGTCACCAGACTCAATTTGAGTCTTCAGTTCTTTCACCTCTTCTGGAGTCAGAAAGCGGCGATTGCGGAGTCGGTATATTTCAGATTTATCTAACATTAGTTGTATCGATTATTCGGTTACGGAATTTTGGAAAAACGGCAGCGTGAGCAGCCGAAAGCGGAGCGTTCAACTCACACTATCCAGTTCGAAAAAAAGGCTCCATTGCTTCTCGCCCGGCCCGGCAACGCCGGGTCGAGCGAGAACGGATAATCCCTGAAAATTCCCTCGCAAAAATACCTACGGCCCGTATCAACTTGCCTCCTCATCCTGCGAGCGAGCGATTGACGCTCTCGCGACTAGCCTAACACATCCCTCATGGCCCTCAAGAAATCCGAACTTTACTCCTCCCTTTGGCAGAGCTGCGACGAGTTGCGCGGCGGCATGGACGCCTCCCAGTACAAGGACTACGTGCTGGTGCTGCTCTTCCTGAAATACATCTCCGACAAGTACGCCGGTCAGCCGTACGCTCCCATCGTCATTCCGGACGGCTCCAGCTTCGCCGACATGGTCAAGCTCAAGGGCAAGACCGACATCGGAGACCAGATCAACAAGCGCATCATCGCCCCGCTGGCCGCCGCCAACGAGCAGCTTTCCCAAGCGGACTTCCCGGACTTCAACGACGCCAACAAGCTGGGCTCCGGCAAGGAGATCGTCGACCGCCTCACCAACCTCATCTCCATCTTCCAGAAGAAGGAGCTCGATTTCTCCAAGAACCGGGCCGAAGGCGACGACATTCTCGGCGACGCCTACGAGTACCTCATGCGGCACTTCGCCACCGAGAGCGGCAAGTCCAAGGGCCAGTTCTATACCCCCGCCGAAGTCAGCCGTGTCATGGCCGCCATCCTCGGTATCCACGAAGCCCAGACGACCAACGCCACCACCGTGTACGACCCGACTTGCGGCTCGGGCTCCTTGCTGCTCAAAGTCGCAGGCGAGGCGGATTCCGACATCACCATCTACGGACAGGAAAAGGATTCCACCACCGCCCAGCTGGCTCGCATGAACATGATTCTGCACGACCGGCCAACCGCTACCGTGCGTCCGGGCAATACCCTCGCCAATCCCAAGTTCCTCCACGGCGACGCCCTGCAGACCTTCGACTTCGTGGTCGCCAATCCTCCCTTCAGCGACAAGCGCTGGACCAGTGGCCTCCATCCCGACGAGATAGGGGTGCCGGCCGACAGCGACAGCGTCGACCAAGCCTCCCGCAACTTCCATCGCTTCGACGGCTTCGGCGTCCCACCCGCTAAGCAGGGCGACTACGCCTACCTCCTGCACATCGTGCGCTCCATGAAGTCCACCGCCAAGGGGGCCTGCATTCTCCCGCACGGCGTGCTCTTCCGCGGCAATGCCGAGGCCGCCATTCGGCGCGAGCTGGTCAAGCGTGGCATCCTCGCCGGCATCATCGGACTCCCCGCCAACCTTTTCTACGGCACCGGCATTCCCGCCTGCATCATCGTGCTCGACAAGGAGCAGGCCCGGGAGCGTCGCCCCATCTTCATGATCGATGCCTCCTCCGGCTTCATGAAGGACGGCAACAAGAACCGCCTCCGCAGCATGGACATCCACAAGATCGTAGACGTATTCAAGAAACGGATCGCGCTGCCCGGCTACGCCCGCGAAGTCCCCTTCGAGGAGATCGAGAAAAACGACTTCAACCTCAATCTCCCGCGCTACATCGACAGCCAAGCCAAGGAGGACATTCAGGACATCGAGGCCCACCTCCGCGGCGGCATCCCCCAGCGCGACATCGACGCCCTCGACCGCTACTGGCAAGTCTGCCCCAGCCTCAAGCAAAGCCTTTTCAAGGCCAACCGAGCCAACTACCTCGACCTCGCCGTCGCTCCCGAGTCCATCAAGACCTCCATCCAAGAGCACGCCGAGTTCTCCGCCTTCATCGCCTCCCTCGAGAAACACTTCGACGCCTGGCGAAACAAAGCCTCCACCCAGCTCAAACAGCTCGATCCCGGTTTCCATCCCAAGACCCTCATCCACGAGCTCTCGGAAGACCTGCTCGAGCACTACGCCGCCACGCCGCTCATCGATCGCTACGACGTGTACCAACACCTCATGGATTTCTGGGAGACGACTATGCAGGACGACTGCTACCTCATCACCCAAGACGGCTGGATTGCCAAGCCGGAGCGTATCCTAGAAGAAATTACAAAAGGCAAAAAGAAGGGCCAGACCGTGGACAAAGGATGGACCTGCGAGCTCGTGCCCAAGGAGCTGGTCGTCGCCCGCTACTTCGCCTCCGAGCAATCCGAGCTCGCCACCCTTCAGTCCCAACTCGAAGCCGCCACCGCCCGCCTCGCCGAACTCGAAGAAGAACACAGCGGCGACGACGGCGCCTTCTCCGAAATGGACAAGGTCAACAAAGCCGCTGTCACCGCCCGACTCAAAGAGTTAGGCATAAAAGGTAGGGCGGCATCGCCGAGACCGCCGCAACAACCCGATCTACTAGCAGCCGCCGAGTCCCCCGCCACCTACGGCTCCGACACCCCCACCGACGAAGCCAACGCCTTGCTCGCCTACCTCGAATCCTCCGAAGAGGAAACCGCCCTCAAAAAGCAAATCAAGCAAGCCGAGACCGAACTCGATGCTCTGGCCCTCGATCACTACGCCAAGCTCACTTCCGACGACATCAAGACGCTCGTCGTCGACGACAAGTGGCTTGCCGCACTTGCGACCGCCATCCACGGCGAAACCGACCGCATCAGCCAAAGCCTCACCCATCGCGTCAATGACCTCGCCGAACGCTACGCCCAACCGCTTCCCGAACTCACCACCCGCGTCGGCGACCTAGAGTCCAAAGTCAGCCAGCACCTAGAAAGGATGGGCTTCGCATGGCAGTAAAAACTGGATACAAGCAAACTGAAGTTGGCAAAATACCGGAGGACTGGAAAGATGCTCAACTCGGACCTCACGTCGTGATAAAGAGCGGCGATAGCCCGTCTCTTCAAAAATTCGATTCCAACGGCATCCCTTATTTCAAAGTAGACCAACTCAATCTCGGCGAAAAGTTTATTAAAGAATCTCCTTACCGAGTTCGCAGTTCGAAACGTGTCCCCAAAGGTAGCATAATCTTTCCCAAGAGAGGAGCATCCATCCTTCTAAACAAAGTAAGGATCCTTTCGGAGGATTCGTTCTTCGACACCAACCTGATGTCACTGACCGTTGATGAAACGATAGACTCCGAATACCTGTTTTATGCCCTAAAACACCTAGAGCTTTGGCGAATCGCTGATACGACTTCGATTCCACAAATTAACAACAAGCACATAACCCCGCTTGTCGTCCCCCTCCCGCCCACCAAAGCCGAACAAGAAGCCATCGCCGAGGCCTTAAGCGATGCGGATGCCCTCATTGAATCCCTGGAGCAACTCATCGCCAAAAAACGCCAAATCAAACAAGGCGCCATGCAGCAACTCCTCACCGGCAAAAAACGCCTCCCCGGCTTCTCCGGTGAATGGACTGAGCAATCGCTCTATGGCAAGGTAAGGCTTCAAGTTGGATTTCCGTTCTCATCGGCTGGCTTTTCAGAGTCTGCCAGCGGCTTTCGTTTGATTCGGAATCGAGATTTAAAGTCAGTCGAACAAAAGCTGTATTATGCGGGCGAATACTCCGAGAACTTTATTGTTAGGAAAGGAGATCTCCTCGTCGGAATGGACGGTGAGTTTTTGCTCAAGCTATGGGATGCTGAAGATTCTCTGCTCAATCAGCGGGTTGGGCGTATACATAATGGTCGTGAGGTGGACCGCGGATATCTTTATTACGCACTTCGCAAGCCAATGGAAAAGCTTGAATCGACAATCTCTGGCACGACAGTGAAACACCTCTCTCATAAGGACGTTGAGAACCTAGAAATCTTTTTGCCGCAGCTCCATGAGCAAACCGCCATCGCCGAAACGCTCAGCGACATGGACGAGGAAATCGTCGCCCTCGAAGCCAAGCTCTCCAAAGCCCGCCAACTCAAGCAAGGGATGATGCAGGAGCTCTTGACGGGTAAGACCCGTCTAGTCGCTCCTGCATCAAATGGATAATTGATAGTGGAGAATGGATAATTTGGATACGCGATGAAGGAGAATGTGGTTAAGGATAAGTCGTTCGTGTTTGCCTTGCGTATCGTGAAATTGGCGAAATACCTGCAGGAAGAGAAGCGGGAGTTTGTGCTGTCGAAGCAAGTCTTGCGGAGCGGGACAGCGATTGGTGCTTTGGTTCGAGAGTCCGAACATGCTCAAAGTCGGGCGGACTTTGTTAGCAAGATGAGCATCGCCCTCAAGGAAGCCAACGAAACCGAGTACTGGATCGATCTGCTGCACCAGTCAGACTACATCGCCACTAAGGACTACGACTTGCTCCACCCCGACATCGAGGAACTACTCAAACTCCTGATCAGCATCGTCAAAACCTCCCGCTCCCAATGACCTCAACCCAAACTATCCATTATCAATTTTCCACTATCCATTGCTCCCGGCAAGGCATGATGCAAGAACTCCTAACCGGCAAGACGCGATTGGTATGAGCAAAGGCAAGACAGTTTTCATTCTAGGAGCGGGTGCGACGCGTGGCTGCTCATTCGTAGCCAAGATGAAAAATCAGGGTCGCTGCTTGCCTCCCTTGGATGGAGACTTCTTTACCCAGCTTCAGCGTGTTTCAAACAGATGTCATGCGGATAGAATAAACCGGCTAATTTCAGGCCTGACGGAATGGTTTGGTACCAATTTCGTTCTCAGCATGGAGCAAGTGTTTTGTCATTTTGAGCATGCAGAGCGGTTGTCTCAACACTTGGGGCAAGAAGATAAGCAGGTTCATCAGAAAGTAGTCGCCCTAAGGAAAGACCTTGAACAATCAATTGCCTTAATACTCGGAGAGTCCTTGACGGAAGTTAAGGACGGAGGAACCGGAAGCTACAGAACTCGTGAATGCACGTGGCATGACAAATTGGTGAGCGACTTAGCTGAACCCGGCGATGCGTTTATCAATTTTAACTACGATTGTGTTTTGGATGACTCTCTCGCCCGCAAAGGAAAGGGAAAGTGGGATGCTCACTACGGGTATGGTTTCAAGCTCAAGGCAAAAGGTAAAGGTTTAGCTGGGCATGAAGCATGGACGCCAGAGTCGCTTGAGCCCAATCGTAAAGATGCTTCGATTCGGGTGCACAAAGTACATGGCTCCCTGCACTTCATGGTTTCAGGCGATGAAATCAGCTTAAAACAAAGACCGTATGCAAACCCAAGAGGGGGAGATATGCGATTCAAGATCATCCCTCCTGAATCCTCGAAGGCTTATGACGATGACGGTATCATAGGAAACGTAATGAAGAATGCATACAAGGATCTTCGTTCGGCCAGTCGAGTTGTTGTAATTGGATACTCACTACCGCCAAGTGACCAACATGCAGAAGCCCTGCTGCGATTCGGCGTAAAAAAAGACGCAATTGGTTCTCTCGTAATAGTCAATCCTGATAGGATCGCAAGAAGGAGGTTGAGATCGGCGCTGCAGCGAGGAATGCATAGCACCACTAAAGTCCATTCATTCGACTATCTTAGTGAATTCGTGCAGGCGGATCCAGCAATTTGGAAAGTTTAGAATTCGCATGAAATCCTACAATAGAGTCATGGCTGGGCAGCAAAGTGTGTATTCGGATCGCTGCTACAAGGAAGGATTTATCGGAGTCGACTACGGTATCCGCGAGGACCTTACGGGACGGCTCCCTGATAATTGGCGTGAATTCAACAAGGAGTTTAGGCCGATCTACTTGGAGAAACATCCGGGCAAGAGTGCCATCGCGGCGGGATTGGCCTGCGGCTTCACCTGGACAATGAGCAAAGGCCTCAAGGAAGGTGACGTGATCATCACCCCCAACGGTTCAGGACGTTACCGAGCGGGCGAAATCACGGGGCCTTATTACTACGTTCCCGACGACATCTTGCCTCATCGACGATCAATCACTTGGTACAGCGATCTCTTCGACCGGGCAGATATGAGCGAAGCCCTGCAGCGCTCTACCAATTCAACGGGAACCTGTTGCGACATCACTGGATATGCGGAGGAGCTTGAAAAGCTGATTGGTGGTCGAGCTGTTAAGCCAGACATAATCGTTTCCGATGAGACGGTCGAAGACCCATCGGTGTTCGCCCTGGAGAAGCACCTCGAAGACTTTCTCGTGGCCAATTGGCAATACACGGATCTCGGCAAGAACTACGACATCTACTCTGAAGATGGCGAAGTCAAAGGCCAGCAGTATCCGAGCGACACGGGACCGATCGACATCCTTGCGGTCAGCAAGGATCAGAAGGAGATACTCATCATCGAGCTCAAGCGTGGCCGAGCCAGCGATGTAGTCGTTGGCCAGATACAACGCTACATGGGCTACGCAATGGATGAACTCGCTGAGCCACATCAAACCGTACGCGGCGTGATCATCGCTCTTGAGGACGACCTCAAGCTCCGCCGTGCCCTAAGAGCGGCGACGAACATAGACTTTTACCGTTACAAAGTAAGCTTCCAGCTGCTTAAGGATTCGTGAGCGAAACAGGCATAGACTCTACCAAGGAAACAAGCTACTTCGTCGATGAAGCGGGGGATGGCGTGTTGTTCGGTCCCAAAGGGCGGAATCGGTTGAACGACGAAGCTGCCAGCAAGTTTTTCATGCTCGGAATGATCGAGTGTCTTGATGAGTCGGCTACAACCCGCAAACTCGAGCAGCTACGCCATTCACTCCTTAGTAATCCTTTGTACTCGACGATTCCTTCAGTTCAACCGGAAGCAAAGAAGACAGCTCGGGCCTTTCATGCGAAGGATGACCATCCCGAAATCCGAGCGAAAGTGTTCGAGTTACTGGTAGAGCTAGATTTCAAGTTTTTCGCAGTGATCAAGGACATGCGAAAGGTCCTTGAGTATGTAGAAAGCCGAAACCGCATGGACTCCGACTACCGCTACCATCCTAACGAATTGTATGACTTCACCGTCCGGATGCTCTTCAAGCAGCGTCTACACAAGCTGGATCGTTATCGAATCTGTTTCGCCCGACGTGGCAAATCGGACCGCACCAAAGCCCTCAAGGTAGAATTGCTGAAGACAAAGCAACGGTTTCTGTCCGAAAGAGAGATCAATCACGAAGGGGAGCTTGAAATCTGTCCGAGCTATCCATGGCTCTCTCCATGCCTTCAAGTGGCTGACTATTGCCTCTGGGCATTGCAACGTTGCTACGAGCGAGGAGAGTCGCGGTTCTTGCGGGCAATCTGGCACAAAGTATCGCTGATCATCGACGCCGACGATCCAGATGGTAAAGCTTACGGAACCTATCTAACGCGTAAGGCGGCTCCACCCGACCCTCAGAAAATAAAAAACCGGTGGGTATAGGTTTCACTGGCCAAAAGACCCGAAACACACGGCATGGAGCCGAATTTCAACCACCGGTAAGCCACAAGAACAAACAAACGACGCAATTTGTCAATCCTCCACCCCAAGTTATGACCATAGGCCAAGCAGAACGAAAAACCCAGGACCGCGTTGTTGAACTATTCGTCAATGAGCTGAAATACCGCTACCTTGGCCATTGGCAGGATCGAGCAGGCAACAGCAATGTCGAAGAGGCGTTCCTTGGCGACTATCTGACGAAGGCGGGCTATCGCAACGAGCAAATCAGCCGGGCTATCGAAACCTTGAAACGTGAGACTACTCACAGGGGGCGTCTACTGTACGAGAACAACAAAGAAGTGTATTCGCTTCTGCGGTACGGAGTACAGGTGAAGGCCGAGGCAGGTCAGAACACGGAAACGGTTAAGCTGATCGATTGGGATAATCCGGAGGAGAACGATTTCGGCATCGCCGAAGAGGTCACAGTCTACGGCAGGCACGAGAAACGTCCCGATTTGGTGCTTTACGTGAATGGGATCGCCCTAGGCGTGATTGAGCTGAAGAACAGCCGAAAGTCGATTAGCGATGGTATCCGACAGAACATTACGAACCAGCAGCCGGAATTCATAGAACAGTTCTTTACTACCATCCAGCTGGTGATGGCAGGCAATGACACGGAAGGACTGCGCTACGGAACGGTTGGTACCGAGGAGAAGTATTTTCTGTCCTGGAAGGAAGAAGAGTCGGACAATAGCCGCTACAAGCTGGACAAGTACCTGCTGAAGCTTTGCGACAAGCGAAGACTGCTCGAGCTGGTCTACGACTTCATTCTCTTTGATGGCGGGATCAAAAAGGTGCCGCGCCATCACCAGTACTTTGGCATTAAGGAGGCTCAGAAGTTCATTCGCCGCAAAGACGGAGGAATCATCTGGCACACCCAAGGAAGCGGCAAAAGCATCGTCATGGTAATGCTCGCCAAGTGGACCTTGGAGAATAATCCAAACGCGCGGGTTGCGGTGATCACGGACCGTGACGAGCTGGACAAACAGATCGAAGGCGTCTTCGCCGACGCAGGAGAGAAAATCTACCGAACGCGAAGCGGCAAGGACTTGATGGCTCAGCTTTCCCAACCCAAGCCTCGCCTGATTTGCTCTCTGGTGCACAAGTTCGGCAAGAAGGACGTGGACAACTTTGACACGTTTATCCGGGAGCTGGAGGAGCAACCAAGTCCCGCGGTGGGCGAGTTGTTCGTATTCGTGGACGAGTGTCACCGTACGCAGAGCGGCAAGCTGCATCGTACGATGAAGGCTTTGCTGCCGAAGTCGGTTTTCATCGGATTTACCGGCACCCCTCTGCTGAAGAAGGACAAGCAAACGAGTTTGGAAGTATTCGGAAGATACATACACACTTACAAGTTCGCGGAGGCGGTGGTGGACGAGGTAGTGCTCGATCTCGTCTACGAAGCCCGGGACATCGACCAAAGGCTTGGCTCGACAGAGAAGGTTGATGCTTGGTTTGAAGCCAAGACGCGGGGCTTGAACGAGTGGCAAAGATCGGCCCTTCGCGAGCAATGGGGAACGATGCAAAAGGTGCTGAGCTCACGGTCGCGCATGGAACGGGTGGTGAGCGATATCCTGTTCGATTTTGGAACCAAACGACGGCTCAGCAACCAACGCGGGAACGCCATGCTGGTAGCCTCCAGCATCTATGAGGCTTGCAAGTACTACGAGCTTTTCAACAAAGCGTCCACTGGGTTTAGGGGTAAGTGCGCGGTGGTGACTTCCTACAATCCTCAGACGAGCGACATCAACAAGGAAGACACAGGCGCGAACACGGAAACCGAAAAGGAGTTCATCTATCACCTCTACCAAGAGCTTCTGAAGGATGTGCCGGCCAGACCCGGGCAGACGAAAACGGAAGCGTTCGAAGATGACGTGAAGCGTCGCTTCAAGAAGGAGCCCGCTAACATGAAGCTGCTCATCGTGGTGGACAAGCTGCTGACAGGATTTGATGCGCCGAGCTGTACCTACCTTTACATCGACAAGTCGATGCAGGACCACGGACTGTTCCAAGCAATCTGCCGGACGAATCGCTTGGACGGAGAGGATAAGGATTTTGGATACATCATCGACTACAAGGATCTGTTTCGAAAAGTGGAGAACGCGATAGAGGTATACACCTCGGAGCTCGACGACGGCGACAGTGAGAGCAGGGATCCGCAGATCGTCCTACAAGAGCGCTTGGAGAAGGGAAGCGAACGATTGGATGAGGCGCTCGAACAATTATCTCTCCTTTGTGAACCGGTCAGAGCTCCACGTGATACCTTGGCCCACATCCAGTATTTTTGTGGTAACACGGAGATCGCCGCCGATCTCGAGGAGCGGGAACCTCAGCGGGTGGCCCTCTACAAAGGGGTCGCCAGTTTGGTGAGAGCCTACGCCAACATTTCGGACGAAATGGATACAGCGGGCTACAGCGAGAGTGATGTAGAGCGGATCAAGCGACAGATCGATCACTACCTGAAGCTTCGTGAAGAAGTCCGGCTAGCGAGTGGCGAGACAATCGATCTCAAGGCCTACGAAGCAGACATGCGGCACCTAATCGATACCTACATCGATGCAGACGAACCGCGAAAGATCTCGCCGTTCGATGATATGCCCCTAATCGACCTGATCGTGAAGACAGGTATGGCGAATGCGATCAACCAAATGCCGGAAGGCATGCGGGCGAGCCAGGAGTCGGTCGCGGAGGCAATCGAGAACAACGTGCGGAAGACCATCATCAAGGAGCATCTCAACGATCCCGCCTACTACGAACGCATGTCGGTGCTGCTAGACGAAATCATCGCGGCTCGCCGCCGCAAAGCCATCGACTACGAGGAGTATTTGAGGCGCATCGCCGAGCTCGCAAGGAGCGTACAGTCTGGCGACGCGAACGATGTGCCCGAGGTTCTTCGGACGCCGGGACAGCGAGCGCTCTACAACAACTTGAAGTCAGAGGCGGCTTCCGAGGCTGCCGGAAACTATGCGAACAATGCGGGAGTAGATCCGATTGCCGCCCTTGCCATAAGGCTCGATGAGACGATTAAGCAGGTCAGCCCGCACGGTTGGCGTGGACATGAAGCGAAGGAGCGTATGATCAAAGCGGCAATGTTCGCGATTCTGCAAAATCAAGATGAGGTGGAACGAATGTTTCCTATCATCAAGCAACAGACGGATTACTAGCATGGTTGAGCATTTGAAGCTCGGCGACATGTCGGTGGACGTCGAACGCAAGGCTATCAAGAACGTCCACTTGAGCGTCTATCCCCCAGCGGGAAGAATCCGCATCGCGGCTCCATCGGAGATGGAGATGGACACGATCCGCATATTTGCGCTCTCGAAGCTCTCGTGGATCAAGAAGCAACAACGAAGACTGAACGCTCAGAAGCGTGAGCCGAAGCGCGAATATCTGGAGCGCGAGAGCCACTACCTGTGGGGGAAGCGTTATTTACTGTCGCTCGCGGAGGTGGACGCCAAGCCGAAGGTCGAGGTTAAACATCGAAAGATCGTCCTGACCGCTCGTCCTGGAGCAAGCGACGGTAAGCGCCATCAAGTCATGGAGGCTTGGTACCGCCAGCAGCTTTCGGAAGCCTTGCCATCTGTGATCGCGAAATGGGAGAAAGCGATCGGTGTGGAAGTATCCGAGTGGCAAGTTCGCAGGATGAAAACCAAGTGGGGCTCGTGCATTCCACAGAAGGCGAAAGTGATCGTTAACCTTGAACTAGCCAAGAAACCGAAGGAGTGCCTCGACTACATCGTGGCCCACGAAACTGTTCACCTTCTCGAACCAACCCACAACGACCGCTTCAAGTCGCTGATGAATCTCTTCGTTCCACAGTGGAAGGAGCACCGGAAGGTGCTGAACCGGATCCCGGTGAGCCACCGCGAGTGGAGCTATTAGGAAGATGGAGCTATCTTCGTTATCCCGCGAAGAGATGCATCGATTAATCTGGTCGATGCCCGCAACGAAGCTCGCGGAGCTATACGGAGTGTCGAGTGTCGCGTTTGGGAAGTGGTGTCGTAAACTTGAGGTTCCGCGACCGCCTCGGGGGGTATTGGGTGAAGCTGTCTGCAGGTAGGTGTTGAAGTGGGTTTATGTTACACTTTAAACCGATGGTCGACAGTGCAATCGGTCTCACGTTATTTGTTTTTGCATCAAGGCCAGTAGAGATCGTTAGGATCTGGCGGCCAGAAGAACTGTTCATAGCCGCGAAGGTTCTCGACCGCGACGTACAGGGCGAGACGGATGAGCAGCTTGGTATCGTGATCGGGCAAGCGCTCGCCTAGCATCTTGAGCGTCTCGAGTTCAATCTGGACGGACAAACCTCTCAGCTTTGGGAAGCTTTCGGCGGCTTCAATCGCCTTGTGGCGCTTTCCAGTTTCGATCGCAGGTAGGCATCTTAAGGTCTCCCGAATTATCTGGGTTTGGTCCAATCGCAGTGTCCGAGCGATCTCTCCGAGCTCGTCACACTGCTTTGGTTCGACCCGCAGATGAAAAAGTTTTGTCGGCGGTTTGCTTCCTTTTTTCGGCGGCATCGCTCTAAGGGAATGCTCCAGCCTACTCTCAGATCAAGTATATCTTGTTTTAAGTTAAAACATCTGAGAGAAATGTCGTAATTTAAAACACATGACATTAAACACTAAAACTGTAGTAAATTACGACAAAAACAGACAAGAGGCCGCTCGCCGTTTGCAGCGACTTCCCATCGGCAAGGTCCTCCGCGAGGCATTCCCGGGGCTTGAGAAGTGGGGCTGGTCCACTCCCTGGTGGGACATTCGCGGGTCGGACCTTTGGGTAAAACTCAAGGACGGTCGCATCATCAAAGTGGATCTTAAGCTTGTTAGCCGAGATCCATTTCGGAAAAAAATTCCATCACTTGCTCTCGAAACGTGGCACGACATACGCAACGGTAAGCCCGGCTGGCCTTTCCGAAAAACGTCCGTGACCGACAAGGTACTTTGGATCTGCGAAAACTCCGAACGTTGGTTGCTAGCAGACTTTGACCAGCTCAGAGAGTTCGCCTATAACAAAAACAGATTGATTAGAAGCGTCTCGCGGCGCGTCAGAAATGCTTCGAAGCGTGGTGGACGCGTCACCATTTCCGAGTTTGTTTGGGTTCCGGTCTGGCTGTTAAGACAGCATTTGGAAATTGATGAGAGTGCTGCCTGAAGACGAAACTGGGAAATTGCCTCCCGCATTGGGAGTTAATCGGCGTGGAAAACTCGCCTTCCACCCGACGTGATAGCAAGCATCTTGGGCAGAACGTGGCTACGAATTTTGGTTTTGATAGTTCAAAATCGTTATTTTGTACTCTGAATTTCGACTCATCGGGTCGAGCTCGATGAGTCCAAGCCCTCTGTTCTGAACTTCTTCCTCAATCGATTTGGGCATGAAAATCGAATCCGGAGCAGCATTTTCCGTTTTGGAAAACCTGGGCTTCCAAGATTTTTGTTGAGCTATCTGCTCAATCGAAACGTTTTTTTCAAATGGGGGGGGTGTCGGGGGGTAGAGCAAAGCGGCCCCCTGACCAAGAAGCCAAATCCGGATGCGTTACACACCTGTGATAGGGGGTGTAATAGCATCTGACAAAGTGCCGTAATGGCACGTGTCACAGGATTTGGGTTCTTGCCTCGCCAAATTCCGGGGGAATTTGACTCGGAGAGCGCTCGAAAAGCGCTCTAAAAAGGCCGGCTCTGCCGGCCCAAAATCGGGCGGTTTTCGGTGCCCGAAATGGCATCGGGTTGGTGCCGGGAGGTTGCTCCGAGCCGTCGCATTTGGGGCAGTAGCGGCGGTTCGGTTCTACCCAACCACGGAGCTCCGAGGATGGAACGCATAGAGGATCTGGCACCACCCTGCGACGCGCAGGCAAACCGATGCGTATGCATCGGTGACTGGGAGGAGGTGTGGTTCGAGACCTGTCGCACTTCGGGCAAAAGGCAACTCCACGACCAGGAACCGAGCGAGCAGCCAAAGCATGTTCGGCCTTCGTACATGGTAGCGATAGAGGCAATGCTCGAGCTGGGATCGTTTGGGGCACTTCGGGTGATGTTCAACAATCGCAAGCATCTGGCAAATCGAGGTCGAGGCAGGCACAGAAAGCCAGGGTCGAACGCAGCACGATGACCATCCTCGAAAGAGTGAGCGCCAACCTCAAGTGTGTTACAGCTACTGCGCGCCCTCTTCCCCCTCGGGACCGAATTACGAACAACACAACTACAAGCTCCAACTCACCATTCGCGTCATCGAAAATACAACGACCTCAACACGGCGACCACAGTTCTTGGATTTCAACACGTGAGAGATCCTAAAAGCGGATCGCTGCCGACAAGGTCAACCTCGGCTTGTCGAGCCGACACAGTCGCCCCTTGTCACGTCCAAGTAAAAAAATCTAGCAGGAGCCCTCAAGGCGACCACCCCCGGTGCTCAGGTCCTTGTTCGAAGACTGCAGGACGAAACGAATATCCGCTTTCCGCTACGATGCCTGGGAGGGCGAGTCTCTCATCGGCATGGTCTCCACTGCGGTGATAATGCAGTAGCAGGACTGGGGCGCCCACTTCCTGGTAATACGCAACATCGTCGAGAGGGCCCGGCTTGTATGGCACTCCGCTGCTCGTTGTGATGCACAGCCAAACCCCACAGCGGTGAAACTAAAACGTTAGGTCTCTGCCAAAATCATTATCATCGTTTGCGGGGGCCTGATCCGGCTCTTTACCGGCTTGGTAGGCTTCAAGCCGCTTCCGGAGTCGCTCTTTTTCTTCGTCGGTGAGTTTCTCCCGAATCTTGGACAAGTCTCCAAGCAGTTCTGTCCATCGAAAACGGAAGGGCATTTTCCGATCCTCGACAAAGACCGAAACGCTTTTTTTGCTACGGTAGGAATTGGCCTCGACACCGGCAGCCTCGAAAGCCTCGAGCACGCTATCCTTTGTAAATTCGGCGTCCTGCGGATGGGTGGCAGCAATTATCCTCGGGATGTCTTCTTTGGATATTGAGTCATGGTCGATGTTCTCTTGGGAGATATCAGAGTTCACGATCAGGGGTCGCCCCTCTATCTCTCGTTCGCAATTGAGTTCGACTACAATACCTTCCCAGACGCGCTTAGCGTGGCGAAGAAAATCACCCCCAAAGGCTTCTGCAATTAGCGTCTTGCGCAGACGGGACGGATCGCGCGGGCTGAAATTGCTGACAAGGTAATGCTGATCGACGCGGCCATCGTAGCCTTTGTGAGTGGTGCAAGCGTAGGGACTGCCAAAGCTTAGCGCCTCTCCGAAGCGTTTCTCGATGAGCTCGGTTTCTCGGCCAGACGGGTCCATGCCGTCGTAAAATGCGAGTATATAATGCGTGACGAGCTCGCCTTCCCAGGGACGCCCAACTTGGGATCGATTTTCGAGGTAGTTTTTTTCCCCCATTAGGACGGCTTCCATGAGGCCGCGGTTTGAACGTATGTCTTCACTGTAGCGGACTCCCGTCATCTCTACACCAAAATGGTTTTTGTGGTCCTCGTCGTTCAAATAGTCGACCTCCGCTTGGATTCCTCCGCTGGTCGTGACCCCTGACTTTACGATCTTAACTATCGCGGTCGGTTTTTTCATCTATTTTTTGGGGAGTAAGCTAGAGTCACCCAAGATGACAGCGGCAAGCTTTTTCAAGACCGCCGGATTTTTGGGATTTAGGGCGATTCTACGAAGTCGAGTGCGCTCGTCTTCAGTGAGGAAAAGGCAAGGCAAGCGCCCAAAGATGCCTAGGGCATTTATAGTGTGAGGGACTGCATCAAGCACCTTTTCGAGTTTTGTCCAGGCTGCATCCCATCGCTCAAGGTCGGCTTCATCCATGGGCCGCTCCGCTTTGAGCGAATCTTCGATTGAAAAGACCGAAAACTGGAGGTCTTTCATTTTACCGAGTGTGAGCTGGTATCGTTTAGAATCAGGAGCACAAAAGACTGCATCGGTTGCGTTGGCAGGTGTTGTGTCTTCGCCGGACAAGGCTTGAGTTATCAACTCGCCAACAAGTTTGCTCGTACTCTTACCCTCTGCGTCTGCCCGTCTATCGAGCTTACGCTTTATCTCGGGCGATACTCGAAAGGATGATGTTACAGAGGATTTGGATCCTTTCTTCAGTTTGTTTTCTTCGCGCTTCCTCGCCTGTGCCTTTTCCTTTCGGACAAGTCCGTCAACGATTTGCTTCGGGGTTTTGCCAGTCGTGGACCCTATCCGTTGAACGTAGGCATTGGACGCAGGAGAAAGCTTTATCTCGTGCGTATCCTTGTCGACGGATGCGGCTGCGTTGTTTTTCGTTTCGCCTCCAGCGTGATCTGCTGAGGCACTAGGATTTTCATGATTGATGTTCATGATCAGCCCTATGGGGCTTTAGGTTTCGAAAAAAAGGCTGCCGATAGGATATTTTTCGACTATTTTGCTAAAAGCTCACCGAGGCTATCCCGCTATAGTAATGTTGCACTCGAATAGGGATAGTTTGAGGGCCAAAGGTTGTATGGTGACGCTTAATGTAAGCTTGAACCTTCTCTAACTTATTTGTGCGGGGTTTTCGCCGAAAAACCTTCGCGTATGGCCGCCCGCAGATGAAGGTTGAACCTTCGGAAGCTATCGAGATCAAATGATCGCTGAACCTGTACCGCAGGAATTCCACTCCGACTCAACGCTTCATGTGAATTTAGCACCCATAATCCTAGTCAATCATCAGAGGGTTGATTGATTTACACCACAAGAACCGCCCCTTCATGCGGTAAATTCATAATTTATCCCTCGCGAAAAAACCAATTGAGGTTCCAAAGCTCCAAACTGCGGGACAGGGTAGCTTCACTGAAGGCGATCAATTTTCACAAACGCAGAGAGCGTATCTGTGAGCCTGCAGGCCCAGATCAAGCAGCTTGGCTCGAGGAATCGATCCTCTTGTAGCACAGCTTGCTCCGGCCGGATTTCTGGACCCTGACGAGACCGGCTCCAGTGAGTTCCTTGAGAGCGTTCTCGAAAGCGCGGCGCTTGAGCCCAGTGTGTCTCATGACCGAGGCAAAGGTTTCTCCCGTAGAGTCCGAGACATGCAAAAGCACCAACCTTGCATCAGGGCTCAATCTTGCCTCGTCGTATCCAGCTTCGGCAATCCTGGCCTTATGGCGTGACAAGCCGTGAGCGAGTAGCTGCCCTACTCGTTCCAAACCTCGCTTACCTCCATTGGCCTGTCCCACACCTAGGCTATGGACCGCTAAGGCGAATCTCCAAAATATTTCTAAAAAAAACGGGGCAACTAGTTCGCAATTTAAATTTGTAGTTTTCAAATTTTTGCGAACCCTCCCTTCGAAATGGAAAAACGGAAAAAGCTACGCTGTGCAATTTACACGAGAGTCTCTACAACCCGACAATCCGAGGAGGGGGTCTCGCTCGAGACGCAACTAGAGCAGTGCCGTGCTCAAATCGTTCTCGGCAAACCGAACGGCTGGGAGGAAACCTACCATTTTGAGGACCAAGGATTCTCTGCGAAAGACAACAATCGACCAGCCCTCGAGCAGCTAAGACGCAAGGTTCGTGCTCGCGAGATAGACGTGGTGGTCATCTACAGCATTGATCGTCTGACCAGGAATATAACCGAATTCTACAATTTCTATCAGGACCTCCAGGAGGCCAACGTAGAGATTTCCAGCGCGGTCGAACGCATCGACACTTCTACGGGGCAAGGACGACTGCTGCTCAACTTGGTACTCTCGTTCGCACAGTACGAACGAGAGCGGATCATGGATCGAACTCTCGGAGCGATGCGTCAAAACGCCAAAAACGGGAAATACAATGGTGGTCAAATACCTCTTGGCTACGAATCTTCGGAGGGAGCCGGTCACATTCAGCCAAGCAAACACGCCTACATCGTCCAAATGATTTTTGACTTGGCTTCTAAGGGCCGAACTCCCTCTGAGATCAAGCGACACCTCGAAGACAAGCAGATACAACTCCCGTCAAAAACCTTTAAGAATGGAAGGACCGTCGCTGCAAAACCAGCCACAGCATCACGAGTAAGGGAAATCATAAACAACCGGATCTACTGCGGAGACGTCCAATGGGACGATATCATTTGCCGAGGGAAGCACGAACCGATCGTTGATCGCTCGACCTGGGAAAAAGCGAATGAATTGCTGCCCCCTAAAACTAAAAAGGGTAGCCTGAAAAGCCCAGACAAACACAAATCCCTCCTCAAAGGACTGATGGTTTGCACTACTTGCGGTCGGGATTTCACGCCAAAGGCGTCCGGAAATACATTAAAAAATGGCACGCCGCACCTGTACTACGACTGTGCTAGCAAAATTCGAAAAGAGAAGAACTCCTGCGGTTGTTCCTTGCCCGCAAGAAAAGTCGAAACTCTCATAATCGATACCATTTCCGCGATCGGAAGAGACAAAAAGGTGATCGAATCCTGCGTCGAAAACCTCTCCGAAATGAAGAGAGTCTCCACGACCCCAATAAGAGAAGAGATAAAAACCTTGCAGAGTGAACTCCGCCAGAAGTTGGGTGAACTGGAAAAATGGAAGAAAAAGGTCTTCAGCGTAGAAGGAGCACTGGCAAAGGAGCTCCAATCCGAGGCCGAAGCGGTGGCTCAACGAAAACAAGAGCTTGAGGTGCAACTGGCTAAGAGGACGCTAGACATTCGTGCTCATGAGCAGGAGCTGGCTTCCAGCAAGGATATTGCGGCTGCATTGACAAACTTCTCAGCGATTTTCGAGGAGTTGGAGTACCCAGAGCAAAAGGAGCTACTCGGGCTGCTGATCCAGCAAATACGTATTCAAAAGATTGATTCAGCAAACGCTAGACCGAACAAGTGCATCATCGGGCACAGAAAATCGTTTTATGAAATGGAGCTTCGCTTCACAGCAGACGCCGAGCAAATCGCGCCTCTCAAGAATGCGCTACCAAAGTTCGTAGAATTGAAATCTTTGGCGTCCCGTAAAGGATTCGAACCTCTGTCTCTTGGATGAAATCCAAGTGTCCTAAACCTGGCTAGACGAACGGGACCCTAGCGTGAAGCCGCAGAACCTAGAAACAATCCCTTGGCGCGCAAGTGGAATTTGTAGGCCCACGCGCGAAGCCTCCGCAGAGGCGGGATGACACGGCAGGCCGCTACCTGAAAAGCCCTTGCAAGAAGGTGACGAACCCATCCACCTCGAAGTGCTTGGGCTGGTAACCGTTGGCTCCCATTTGCATCGCGCTCTCGATATCCTGAGGGTTATCGGAATTGGTAAGCATCACGATCACTGGGATTTCGCCGAAGACCTGCTTCTCGCGAATGCGCCGCAAGGTTTCGAAACCGCTGAGCTGGGGCATGTTGACATCGAGCAGCACCACCGCCGGAAAGGGTTTCTGGCCGGCTTCGACCTCCGCCAAGTAGGCCAGCAGCTCCTGTCCTGAAGCAAACGTTAGAAACGGGTTCTCCAATTTCGAGTAGCGGTAAAACCGCTGCCCGATATCCAAGTCCGTCTCGTTGTCGTCTACCATAACGATGGGACAACTTGTATCCAAATTCTCAATTTTCGGTATCGTCATTCTCTTTTTCTTCTAGCCTGAATTTGATGTGGACGCTGTCCCCCTTGGACTCGACCCAGATCTCTCCCGAGTGGCATTCCACGACGCGTTTGCAAATCGAAAGCCCGATGCCCGTTCCCTCTACATGCCGGTGGAATCGCGTGAAGATCTGGAACAGGCTGCCTTGATATTCTGGAAGGATCGAAGATCCCGTGTTGAACACGCCCAAAACTGCATCCCTACCACTGCCGACACAGGTAAACCTGAGACTGAACGCATCCCGCTCCGAGTACTTGAGCGCGTTCTCTACCAGGTTCCGATACAGCACCCGGAGCAAGTTTCGATAGCCTTCGACTACCGGCAGGTCTTCAAGGGCTACCAGAACTTTCCGCTCTTCCAGCTTCGACTGAAATTCGTTCAACACCTCCCGAACCAACGCAGCCAAGTCGACCGGCTCCCGCACGCTGGCCCCGGCCCCCAAGTGCGAAAAGACCCGAAAGTCGGTAATCTGCTGCAGGGCGCTGGCCGCTTCCCGCTTAACCGATTTCGCCAAGCCATTCGCGGCCGCACCGGATTCGCCGCCGACTTCGCGCTCCAACAAGCTGGCCAAGCCGGCAATCCGCGTCAGCGGTTCCCGCAACTCGTGCGAGGAGATGTGGGAAAAGTGCTTCAGGTCCAAGTTCGCCTGGGTAAGCTTGTCGTTGGCATCCAAGATCGCGCACTCCTGGTCACGTATCGACTGGCGCATGTCCTTGAAGGAAGAGGCGAGGACTCCAATCTCGTCCTTTCGCTGGTAGGGAAGGTCTACATCGTCCTGGCCCTCGCCAAGGCGACGCGCGGCCAAGGCCACTCTTTCGATCGGCTTGGTGATGAGCAGCGAGAGCCCCACCGCCCCCAAGAAGGCAAAGACGCAAAGGAGCATGCCAATCAGAGCGGTCCTGAACAACGTCGACTTGAACGCGGACACCACTTCGTCGAAGCGCGCCGATACTCCATAGAAATAAGTCTTTTCGCTGCCGCGCGGCTTCACCCTTTGCAGGTGGAACCACAATCCATCGGACTGCCCACCGCTCTCGATCGCCAAGGTCATCCCATCGTCGCCCGAGGCGATAAAGTCAGCGAAGCCCGGATAGTCGTCCTGGATCCGAAAGCGTTCCCCCAGATCGAAGCCAAAAACCTTACCCTCGTCCGGGTGCACAAGGTAATCGCCGCTGGAGTTGCAAAGGTAGTGAGCGAAACGCTCTCGGCTCGTTCCGATGAATTCCCGAGCAAATCCCTGGAAATCCAAGTTGATGATGACGATTCCCCAAAAAGCTTCACCCTGGTCGTAGACCGGCATGGCAACGCGCAAGGTCGGACGCTTAGGAAACTCGACCTTCCCTTTCTCCCGGTTCAGGTCGATTTCCGAATAGTAGATTTCCCCGCGGAGCTTGCCGCTCGTCTCCTGGAAATAGTTGCGATGCCCCTTCCGCTGCAACTCCTGCTCGCCACGGCGCACCACCTCCTCTCCTGCTCGATCCACACGAACCAATTCCGCTCCATCGTTGGCGGCACCGATCAGCCGCACTTGGGCATAGTGCGGCTTTGCCTTTAAGAGCTGGACAAAGGTACCCGCCAGGTCATCGCCCAGCTCCCGCCTCGAGCGACTCGACCCGTTCGCAAAGCCTCGGACTTCCGGGAGTCCCTCCAAGAATCGGATATCATGGGAAATTTCGTTGAAGGCCTCCTCCAACCGAAAGACGTCTGCCTCCACCCGTTGCTGCAACACCTCCCTTTCCAAGCTCGCAATAGAGCCGCGATAGCCCGCGTACATGACCCAGCCCACTGTCAAGGCCGTGACAAGAGCCAGCGCGGAAGCGAGGATGCGAATCTTGGTGGCGATTTTCATGAGTGGAATTCCCTGACCACAGCAACTACGACAAACGACTAAAAGCAAGTCCCCTACGCACATATCCCATCAACTGACAGGACTTCCTGCGAATCCGTCGCGCTTGACTAACAGAAGCCCCGCAAAGCTCCTGTTAGTCTGGGATACTCACGTAGGATTAAGCGCAATACGCATCAAAGTTTGGCGTTTTCAGGTCGAAGTAAAAGCAGTCATGCCACTACTCGCCACTCAGTCTGCTAAAACCAAGAATGCTCTCGTCCATAAAGAGAAGCAGAAATCCGTCAGCTTCTGGGAGTCGCAACGCCTCGCCAAAGAGAAGGCATACGAAAAGAAGGCCAAGAAGTATAAGCTCAAGCTCGAGACCTTGGCCGTATTCACCCAGCAGCTGGCCTCCATGCTAGAAGCCGGCCTCCCGCTCGTCTCCGCTCTCGACGCCCTGCAGGACCAAGTCGAAGACCCCGTTTTCCGTATCATCATCCGCGAGGTAAAGGCTGACGTCTCGCAAGGTAACAACTTTTCGGCATCCTGCGCCAAATTTCCGCGAGCTTTCAACAACCTCTTCATTTCCATGGTGGAAGCGGGCGAGGCCAGCGGCGGTCTCGCAGAAATCCTCGGCAAGGTCGCCGGCTATTTCGAGGCCACGACCAAGCTGACCAAGAAGGTGAAGTCCGCCCTCACTTACCCGGTAGCCGTTATCGCCCTCGCCATCATTCTGGTGAACGTGCTGCTGATCTTCGTAGTGCCAACCTTTGCAGGCATGTTCAGCGACTTCGGAGC
This sequence comes from Pelagicoccus enzymogenes, assembly GCF_014803405.1. Classification (NCBI taxonomy): domain Bacteria; kingdom Pseudomonadati; phylum Verrucomicrobiota; class Opitutia; order Puniceicoccales; family Pelagicoccaceae; genus Pelagicoccus; species Pelagicoccus enzymogenes. The sequence goes on along the minus strand of NZ_JACYFG010000038.1, from coordinate 352,739 downwards.
GGAGCTTCCAGGTCCCACGCAATTCCTCATCGACCTCTCGGACTTCCTGAAGGACAACATCCTCTACATCATCGGAGCCGGATTCGTCGGTTTCCAAATCTGGAGCCGCTTTACCAAAACACCCAAAGGTCGCCGCTTCCGCGATCAAATGGTGGTCAGGATGCCGGTCTTCGGCAACTTGATCGTGAAGATCACCCTTTCCCGCTTTTGCCGCACCTACGCCACCCTGCTACGCTCGGGCGTGCCGATCCTGCGCTGCCTGGAGATCGTCGCCGCCTCCTCCGGCAAGACCCAAGTTGAGGACGCCTGCCGCATGATCTCCAAAAACATTTCCGAAGGCGGGCAAGTTTCCGACACGATCGAGAAGATCGAGTTCTTCCCTCCCATGATGAAGCACATGTCACGCGCCGGCGAGCAAACCGGCAACGTGGACGGCATGATGAACAAGATCGCCGACTTCTACGACACGGAGGTCGACTCCATCATCGCGGCCCTCACCTCCCTGATCGAGCCGATGCTCATCGTCTTCCTCGGGGTCGTGGTCGGCGGCATCGTGATGGCCATGTTCATGCCAATCTTCCAACTCTCCTCTATCGTCGGAGGATAAGATACGCTAAGTTTTCCCCATGCCTCCCTCGTCCAAAGGATGAGAAAAGGCTGGCGAAGCTTCCAACTGATCCTTCAATCTGCCGCAACGACATACCCATCGATGCAATCCATTCTCATAGTAGACGATCTCGAGTCCATTCACGAAATGCTCGACGCGGTCATCCAGCCAATCGGCTACAACACCGCGTTCGCCACCGATGGCGAAATAGCCCTGCAAAAGATTCGCGAAGAGCGCTACGATATCGTGCTGACCGATATCAACATGAAGCCCATGGACGGGCTGTCGCTGCTCGCCGCCATCAAGGAGGCCGATCCGGAAGCAATCGTCATCATGATGTCCGGCTACGCCAATATCGACAACGCCACCCAAGCCCTCAAGCTCGGCGCCTTCGACTACCTCACCAAACCTTTCAAAGTCGACCAATTGATGAACTCCATCGCTCGTGCCGCGGCCGAGCGAAAGAAGCGTCGACAGTCCGGAAGCGCCGCCTCCGCCCAGAACTCGCTTCTCCTGTCCGGAGACTCCGAGACCGCCAAGTCCTTCAACGAACGCCTCTCTCGGGCAGCTAAGCTTCCCACGCCCTTGCTGATCACCGGCGACACCGGCACCCAAAAGGCAAGCATCGCCGCCCTCGTGCACGCGCGGAGCGACTCCGCAGGCGAACCCTTCGTCACTGTCGACGCCAAGAAGGCCGATTCCAGCGAACTCCCCGGTCTGCTCTTCGACAGCGAAGGCGCGCCCAGCGAAACCGTTCGCTCCGCCCAAAACGGCTTCCTCTTCCTCGCCAACATCGACGCGATTCCACGGGAGCTCCAAGCCACTCTCGGCACCTTGATTCGCGACCTGAAAGGCGACATCCGCGTCGTCTGCTCCAGCAGCCGGGACCTCGAGCAACTCGTCGAAGAGGGACAATTCGAAGACGGGCTCTACTTCCGCATCGCCAACAACGCCTTGCATGTACCTGCCCTCCGCGACCGCACGGAAGACATTCCCGCCATCGCCTTGGCCTACTTCGCCCAAAACCACCTTCCCTTCAACGCCCTCGGCGAGGGAGCAGCCGCCCTCATGCAAGGCTACCGCTGGCCGGGCAACTACACCGAATTGCAAGAAGTCCTCGCCGCAGCAGCCGAAGTCGGCGAAGGCCAGACCATCCGCGAAGCCGACCTTCCAGAAAAGCTGCGAGATATCTCCAGCTGGCCGAGCCTCGAGGACTACCTCGCCGAGCAAGCCGAACGCTACAAGCAAGCCGTTCTCAAAGCCTGCCAAGGCGACCAAGGGAAAGCCGCATCGATCCTCGGTACCGCTCCATAAAGCGGAGCTCAAGCAGCCGCTACACCGACAAGGGCAACTGGCGAGAACCGTCCTCGAACGGCATCTTCTTGCCAGCCAAACGCTCTTCTACTCAAGTCCTTGGCAGAGGTCCGTTGGTCACGAGCATCCTTCGCCCCAGTTCAAAGGGGAACGTCACTTCCTAGAGCCGAATCTTCAATTCCCGTTGAACCGCGCCCGCCTCGTCCCGGATCGTCACCAAAGCCTCGCGTGCTTCCCAGTCGATCTCCAGCAAGCCAAAGTTATTATCGGAAAACACCTCGCCCACCCGATGGCGGTTCTCCTCGCCCTGGAAACTCGTCCACGAATGCGTGAGGCTGCTGGTCGTCAGCTCGTAAAGCAGAGCCTCCCTCCCAGAAACCTGCAACTGGGAGAACTCGGAAATATGCCGGTCACCGCTCAGGAACAGGACCGCCCCCGTCCCGCTCTCCACCAACTGCTGGAAAAACCACTCCCGCGCCTCCGGGAACTGGGACCACTTTTCGTAACGGTGGTCCTCCGGAATCACCTGCGTCCCAGACGCCACGATCGTCAAAGCCGCATCGTTGCCCGCGAGTTCCCGCTCGATCCAAGCTCGCTGAGCCTCGCCAAAGAGGTCGCCGCCAGCTTCCGCCGGATCATCCCGATGGGTCCTCACGTCTAGCAGCAGCAGTTTAACCCGCTCCTCTCCAGACCCGAAAGAGTAGGCTCCGTACACGCCCTCCCGCGCTCTTCGGGGGCTGTCCTCCGGCTCGTCCAGGAAATCCAGCAAGGCCTTTTGCGCCGTCGCTTTCCCATGCCACTCCTTGCCCCCGTTGTTCTTGCCAAAGTCGTGGTCGTCCCAAGTTCCGAAAACCTCGGCCGACTCCCGCAGCTTCGCATAGGTCGGATGAGCCTTCACCTTGGCGTACGCCGCCTCCAGAACGGCCGCCTCCGCAGAATCCCCATAGATGTTGTCACCGAGCCAAACCCATGCCTGCGGATCCGCCGCAACGATCGCCTCCCAGATGGGGGCCGGCTTGTCCTGGTGCAAACAGGAGCCGAAGGCCATGCGCTGCAAAGGGGCGCGTTGCAAATCGACGCTATGGGAACAAGCAGCCAATACACCCAAGACGACAGAGCTGATAAGGGATACAGGTGATCTCATAAGGCTTCGTTTTCATCCGTCTTCGCAACAGCCGTCGATCTCCAACTGCGGTCGGCGCAAACTTGTCGCGGACAAACGCGAAGCAAATTTCGCCTTTTCCTCCCTCTCCAGTCCCAAATCCGCTTGCACAATCCTTCGATTCTCGTCTTTTCACCCTTGCCGAGAGCCTCACCTGTGCGTGAACTCTCACAAATTTTTTTGCCATGCCGAAAAGAACAGACATCGAGAGCATCCTAATCATTGGCGCCGGCCCTATCATCATCGGCCAAGCCTGCGAATTCGACTACTCGGGCACGCAAGCCTGTAAAGCGCTCAAGGAGGAGGGCTACCGAGTCATTCTGGTAAACAGCAATCCTGCTACCATTATGACCGACCCCGAATTCGCCGATGTCACCTACATCGAGCCGCTCACCGTCGATGCGGTCGAGAAGATCATCGCCAAGGAGCGTCCCGACGCCCTCCTCCCTACCCTGGGCGGGCAAACGGCTTTGAACCTTTCCCTCGAGCTCGAGGCGGCCGGTATCCTCCATGAGTATGGAGTCGAAATGATAGGAGCCCGTCCCGACGCCATCAAGAAGGGCGAGGACCGCGAACTCTTTAAGGAGGCCATGCTCAAGATCGGCCTCGACGTCGCCCACTCCCGCACCGTCAACTCCCTGGAAGAAGCCCGCAAGGCCGCCAAGGAGCTCGGTAGCTACCCGCTCATCATCCGCCCGAGCTTTACCATGGGTGGCTCCGGCGGCGGTATCGCCTACAACCGCGAGGAATTCGAGGACATCGTCGCCAACGGTCTCGACCTCTCCCCCGTGCACGAAGTCCTCGTCGAAGAATGTCTGCTCGGATGGAAGGAATACGAGATGGAGGTCATGCGCGACCGCAAGGACCAGTGCGTCGTGATCTGCTCCATCGAGAACTTCGATCCCATGGGCGTGCACACCGGCGACTCCATTACCGTGGCACCCGCCATGACCCTCACCGATCGCGAATACCAAGCGATGCGCGACGCCTCCTTCGCCGTCATCCGCGAGATCGGCGTGGAAACCGGCGGCTCCAACATCCAGTTCTCCCTCTGCCCTGAGACCGGACGCATGGTCGTCATCGAGATGAACCCGCGCGTCTCTCGTTCCTCCGCCCTCGCATCCAAGGCCACCGGTTTCCCCATCGCCAAGTTCGCCGCGAAGCTGGCCGTCGGCTACAGCCTCGACGAGATCCAAAACGACATCACCAAGGCGACTCCCGCTTCTTTCGAACCCTCTATCGACTACGTGGTCACCAAGATCCCACGCTTCACGTTCGAGAAGTTCCCCGGCGCCGACAGCACCCTGACTTCCGCCATGAAGTCCGTGGGCGAGGCCATGGCCATCGGCCGCACCTTCAAGGAATCCTTCCAGAAGGCCCTCCGCTCCCTCGAAACCGGAGCCTTCGGCTTCGGAGCAGGCGGCAAGCTGGGCGGCAACGAAACGCCTTCCGAAGAGGAAATCAACGGCAAGCTGGTTCGCCCCAACACCGAACGCGTCTTCTACATCCGCTACGCCCTCAAGGCTGGCTACACGCTCGAGCAACTCTTCGAGCTCACCAAGATCGATCCTTGGTTCCTCACCCAACTCAAGCAAATCTCCGACTTGGAAGACCAGCTCGCAGGCGAAAAGCTCGACACCATTTCCCCGCAGCTGCTGCGCAAGGCCAAGGAGTACGGCTTCTCCGACCGCCAGCTCGGCGTCCTCTTCGGGGTGGACTGGAAAACCGTCAACGACGCTCGCAAAGCCAAGGGCATCAACACTGTCTACCGCCTCGTCGACACCTGCGCCGCCGAGTTCGAAGCCAAGACGCCCTACTACTACTCTTCCTACGGCGACGAAAACGAGGTCATTCCTTCCGACAAGAAGAAGATCATGATCATCGGCGGCGGGCCCAACCGCATCGGCCAAGGCATCGAGTTCGACTACTGCTGCGTGCACGCCTCCTTCGCCCTGCAAGAGCTCGGCTACGAAGCGGTCATGGTCAACTCCAACCCGGAAACCGTTTCCACCGACTACGACACCTCCGACAAGCTCTACTTCGAGCCCCTCACCCTCGAGGACGTGCTCGAAGTCTACGAGCAAGAAGGCTGCGAGGGAGCCATTGTCCAGTACGGCGGCCAAACGCCACTCAACCTCGCTACCGAGCTCAAGGCCCACGGCGTCAACATCATCGGCACTTCGCCCGAAAGCATCGACGCCGCCGAAGACCGCGAACTCTTCAAGCAAATCCTCGACGAGACCGGTCTCAAGCAACCTGCCAACAAGACCGTGCTCAACGAAAAAGAAGCCTACGAAATGGCTGACCAAGTGGGCTTCCCGCTGCTGCTCCGCCCTTCCTTCGTACTCGGCGGACGCGGCATGTTCATCGTGCACACCATGGAGGAAATGAAGGCCGTTATCCGCGAAGCCTTCGACGCCTCCCCCGATAAGCCGGTCCTCCTGGACAAATTCCTCGAAGACGCGATCGAGCTCGACGTAGACTGCATCTCCGACGGCGAAACGTCCGTCATCGGCGGTATGCTCGAACACATCGAATACGCAGGCGTGCACTCCGGCGACGCGGCCATGGTACTGCCACCGCACACCTTGAAGCCCGCCATGATCGAGACCGTTCGCCAAGCGAGCTACCGTCTGGCCAAGGCCCTCAAGGTCGTCGGCCTCATGAACATCCAGTTCGCGATCAAGGACGACGAGCTCTACGTGCTCGAGGTCAACCCACGCGCCTCCCGTACCGTACCCTTCGTTTCCAAGGCAATCGGCAAGCCGCTCGCCAAGATCGCCGCCAAGATCATGACCGGCAAGAAGCTCAGCGAGCTAGAATTCACCGAAGAGCTCACTCCCAAGCACTGGTGCATCAAGGAAGCCGTCTTCCCCTTCGTCCGCTTCCCGGGTTCCACCATCCGTCTTGGCCCAGAGATGCGCTCCACCGGCGAGGTCATGGGATTGGACAAGGACTTCGGAATCGCCTTCGCCAAGACCCAAGCCGCCGCCAAGCCCGGCTTGCCGACCGAAGGAAACGTATTCCTCTCCGTCAAGGACGCCGACAAGCCGCGCGCTCTCGATATCGCTCGCAACCTCAGCGCCCTCGGCTTCAACATCTACTCGACCAGTGGAACCGCCAAGTTCCTTACCGAAAACGGGCTGCAAGTGAAGAAGCTGTTCCGCATCGCCGAAGGTCGACCCAACGTCGTGGACATGATCAAGAACGACGAAATCCAAATGATCATCAACACGCCGTCCGGCATGATTCCACGCAAGGACGAGAACCACATGCGCTCCATCGCATGGGGCCACAACGTCTGTATCATGTCGACCATTACGGGCGCCGAGGCCGCAGTATCCGGAATCAAGTCGCTGAGCAAAAAGGACTACGAAGTTCGCTCAGTCCAGTCCTACGTTGCGGGAAGCGTCGAGAACGCTTAAGCTCCCGATAACAAGCTATTCACCTTCTGGCGGCCCCTTGATTCTATCGAGGGGCCGTCAGTTCGTTAGACTCTACCACTCGCTGCACCTGAGCGTGCAGCTGCGTCAAACGAGCATCGCTCCTCTCAACCAAAGCTTGTTCGATGGGCTTCAAGGCGAGGCGATACTGCTTGTTGTTGATCAGGGCCATGGCCTTGGAAACCAAGGCGTCGTAGCGGAACGCTGGATTGGCGGCCGCCCGGTCGAAGTAGACGATAGAACGCTCCACATCGCCTTGGTTCAGCTTGATACTGGCCATTTTCATGAGGGCGTAGCCATTGAAGGGCTCCAATTCTAGGCCGCTTGCGTAAGCCTCCTCCGAGGCGTCCAACTCTCCATGGAAGTACGCGAATTCCGCTTTTAGGAAACGGTAGAGCTTCTTGTCCTCCCGGCTCCAGTCATCGCCCTCCCCTTTCAGCAACTGAAAAATCTCTTCCGCAAATTCGTGCTTCTCTTGGAAAACGAGGTAACGAATCGCGCCGATCAGGTCTTGCTCATTCAACTCGCCGGAACTCTCCGCTGCAGAAATGAAAACTTCGCGAGCCCGGTTGAATATGCCTGCCTCCAAATAAAGGTTCCCCAAGAGGTACAAGGTATCCGTATCGACATCGCCAATACGCTTTGCAATTTCAATGCAACGAGCCGTCTTCATGGGTTCGCCCAACTCTAGCCAGGCGTTGGCCTTGAGCAGCCAAAATTCGTTATTGCTCGGATCCGTGCGAATCAAGTCGTCGAAGACAGATATCGCTTCCTCGAAGCGGGCCGTCTCATTGTAGACCTGAGCGATGCCTTCCGCCCAGTCGGTCTGCTCAGGCTCGAACAACATGGCATAGTGGTATGCCGTTTCGGCAGAGCGGTAGCGTCCCAGCTGCAAGTGGCAAAACCCGAGGATACCGTAGCTCATCGCATCGTTGGCTCCGTAGCGAACGCTGTTGGCAAGGGCCGTGGCCGCGCCTTCGTAGTCGCCCTGCTGATACCGAGCCAGACCGAGAGCATTCCAAGCGCGCTGGAAAGTCGGATGCTTGTCGATGGCCGCCAAATACTGCGTTTCGGCCTGGAAGTAGTTTCCGTTCTTGAAATAAACGTTGCCCATCGCGTGGTTAAAGGCTCCCGAAACGGGGTTTCCAGAATTCAAGGTGTCCTGCAGGAAGGTGTAGGCAAACTGGACATCCGTATCCAACAAACTGTAGATCTTCTTCAGCAGCTCCCGCTCAAGCACCGTCACTTCTGGCTCCGGGCTTAAAACTGAGTTGTAGCCTTCCTCCACTCGAGCGTCGAAATCGGATCGGGAGAGACTCGGCTTGCCCACTTGCGCTTGGCTGGCAGCGGCGCCCAAAAGTGAAAGCACGAAAAAGGCAGATAGTAAGTTTCGCATAAGCTATAGGGAAAAGGGGCTGGTTGAGCCTTTACTGAAAACGATCGACTGCTGAATCCAGCAAGCTACGGGTTCCTTGTTCTTCTTGGCAGGCTTGAAACGCCAACCTTGGATCGCATCGATAGCCGCTTCTCCATAGGTCGGGTTTTCAGAGCTGGACGAAAGCACGCTCACGCTGTCGGTACGGCCTTGGGCCGTTACGTAGTAGAACACCAATACCTCGACCTCCTCCCCCCGCAGAGAGAAAGGAACGCTCGGCTTCTTCGCATAACGTATCTCCGGACGCTCGTCGACGTCCTGGTTCTCGAAGATGGTGAAATCGTCAAATTCGCTGAGCTGCGGAGCGCTCGCCCGAAAGGCCCGGCCCATCTCGAGATTTAAGGTCATTTCCGAAGAGATGTCGGCCGAGATCGTAACATCGATCGGCTTGATATTGAGCTCGGGGGCCGAATCCAAACCAACTTCGTTCATGGAAAGCGGTTCGATCGTACTCGGCGTCTCTGGAACGGACGTCTTCGTTTCCACGAATTCCTTGGGCGGAGCCAAGTAGTAAACCGGACGCTCCCTTTCCTCCTTGGGCTCGAGCTTGAACAAGCGCACCCCCGTGCTGGCAATCGCAGCGAATACAGCAGCCGTCGCCACCACCGCCCCGAGATGCGCTCGGACAGTCATGCGGGTTGAACGGTATTCTGTATCGATAAAACTCATATTGAATACTACTGGTAGTTCTCAACGTGGTCAGTCGAAAAATAGACCTCGGCCCCAGCTGTCTTCGCCTCTCCGTATACCTTCGCGAACAGGTCCAGGCCAATGTTCTTGTCCGCTTGGATAATGACGGTCGCCCGCTTCGCCGCCATCGCCCGATGCACAAGTGGACGCACCGCCGACAGGCTGACTTCGCGCCCGCCATGGAAAATCCGTTCGTCGGAGCTGATGCCGATTAGGATGCTGTCTTGCTCTAGCGGCACAGACCCGGAAGCCTCCGGCCGATCGACTTCGATGCCCGTTTCCTGCAAAAACACAGTGGTTAAGATGAAGAAGATCAGTAAAATGAATACACAATCGATCATGGGCGAGAGGTTGATATCCACCTTCTCGTCTTCGCTACTACGGAGTAATTCTTTAAGCATCGCTGTCGGTAGTTAAAGTTTCAGTCGCGATTACCTTGTGCTCCAACAACTCGAGCTCGCGGCGATTGGCGACGCGGCGAACCCAATAGACGAAGAACAGGGCCGGGATCGCGATGGTCAGCCCTGTCTGCGTAGTAATTAATGACTTCTTGACCCCCTCCGCTACGATCAGCGTGGTCTGGTGGCCAGCCCTCAACGACAAGCCGTTGAACATATCGAGCATGCCGAGCACGGTCCCCAGCAATCCGAGCAAGGGCGCCGCTATGAGGAGCACTCCCGTGAAGCGGAGGCGGTTCTTGATAAAGTCCCTGAACTGCAGCTGCACCTCTTCATAACGGATCAGAAGCAGCTCCACCCGAGACGCGTCCGTGCTTGAGAGGTCCGCCCTTAGCTTATTGTTGTCCACGAAAGTCTGTAAGCGAACTTTCAATACGTAGAGCAAAATTGTGATCACCTGCCAGTAGAGCACATAGGACAAGGCAGCCAGCAGGTACATGATCGGCCCCCCGGTTCTCAGCGCGTGTAGGAAATTGCCCAGCGACTCCATGGCTTAGGCTTCCTTTCGTGGAGCTTCGACGTTGGTGGTTTCTACGAAATCGAAGGCTACCTGCTCCAATACTCCGATACGCGTACGGATCACTCGCGAGAAGAGCCCGTGCAAAATCAGAGTGGGAATAGCCACGATCAAGCCGAGCTCCGTGGTGATCAGAGCTTCCGAAATGCCGGAGGACAAGGCGTTGGGAGCCCCCGCTCCATAGAGCGTGATGAGGGCAAAGGTTTTGATCAAGCCCACCACGGTACCGAGCAAGCCGAGCAAGGGGGACGCAGCAGCAGTGATCGCAAGGAAGGGCAGGTAGCGCTCCATCTTGGGCTTGGCCCGCAGAATCACGCTCAACATCGTTTCCTCCAGCAAGAGAACATTCTTATTAATGTTGCGCAGACCGGTCGCCAGCACGTCCTTGGCCACGCCTGGAATCGCTTCCAACTTGGAGGCAGCTTCCGGCATCTTATCCTCCTGAGCCAAACGGGACAACTCCTCGATCGTTTCGGCTGAAGGCGCGGAGAAGCCTTTCAAGTCGCGTAGCTTGACGAGGCTCACCCCCGCAGCGATGGCCCCCAGCAGCAAGATGAAGTAACCCACGATTCCGCCCTGCTTGATGTGCGAGACGACGTTTCCTCGCGAAACCTCAAAAGTAAGAGCGTCGCCTAAAGTAGCGTCGAGCGGCACTTCTCCCGATCGGTTGGTTATGAAGGCGGCTAAGGCGCCGGCCGCCTCGCCTTCCAAAAAGGTCACTCCCGGCTCCAAGGCTCCCGGGTTGTAGCTCATCACCCCTGCTTGCTGCGTATCGTCGCTCAGGAAATAGCTGCTTGGTCCCCAGATCGCTACCTGTCCAGCGAAGATACGGCCTTCCGAGTCGATGGCTTTGCCGGGAAACAGCTCCCCGCCCAGCGCGCGTTCCGCCCGCTGCAGGGACATTTCCATGGCGCTCACGAATCCCTCGAATCGCTGAGACACGTCAGCCTGTGGATCCGAGGTCTTGGCCCGTAAGGATTCAAGTTCGTCGAAAAAGCGCTGGCCCTCGGCCATGTTGATCCGGCTCTCGAACTTCACCAAAAAGTTCTCCAAAGCCGATTCGACGTAATCGACCTGACTGGTCAAAGCCCTTCCTTCCTCCGTGAGTTCCCCGATTTCCAGATTCAACTTGTCGCTGAGAAAACGGTAGCTCTCGACCTCGGAGCGCAACTGCAGGTTCGCTTCCTCCAGCTCCGACAAACGGATAACCATAGGAACCTTCTCTTCCGCGATCGACTCTTCCAGCGATTGGTACTCCTTCAAGCTGCTGTCGACCAACTGCTCGATCTCGGGAGCAATCTCGTCAATATCCTTGGCCACCGCGTTGGCTGGCGCGAGCGCCTCTGATCCTATCACCGCTATCGAAAACAGAGCGATGAAGTGTTTCGAGAGAGGTATGGGATCTGTCATGTCTGCTTTCTTTGAGGGGCGGGATTATTGTTCGATCGACGCGGGCAAGGAAATCATCCGAGGGCTGTCCGTCTCGCTTTCGTAGCCTTTCAATAGCTCGAATACATCGTCGTAAATGTCGCTGCGCTCCTCCCATTCCCACCCGGTCGCGCCAGGAGAGATCACCCAGGCGCGGCGGTTCGCATCGTCCACCCCGTAGGCGCCCGCCAAGCCCCAATAGAGGACCCGCACGCTCACCTCTCCAGAGCTCGGCCCCGGCCGGCTGATCCGGGCGCTCGTCAGCGAGTTGCTGAATCGATCCACCGCCGACAAGGCTGCAACCAAGGCTTGGACCCGCGTGGGAGTAGAGGCGGCCGATTCCGCATCCGAAGAATCGATACGGCTGAGGTGGGCCTTCACTTCGTTCCGTAGAGGGGACGGCAAACGCGGCATCAGCTCCCTCAAGGTCGACTCGATTGTATCCAAGGGAGTCGACAGCGTGCGCAAGCCCGCGCGACGTTCCTCGACCCGAGATCGAATGCGGTCTCGGTTCGCTACGAAAACGTCGCTGGCTGCCTTGTTGGCCTTCAGGTTCTCCTGCAGCGTCGCTTGCTCCGCTTCCAAGAGCTTGATCGAGCTTTCCAACATGGCTTTCTCGCTCTTCCAGTCCGCTTCCACCTTGGCGATCTTGGACTGGAGCGAGATCCAGCGATCGGTTTGCGATTCCAGTTGGCCCACCCCTGACGCGGACGACTGCCCAAAGGAGACGCCCGCTCCCCAGACCAATGCGATCCCTCCAAGGCTAAAACGAAGTAGACGTGAGGAGACTCGGTTTCGGTACAACATAATAGAACAATGAGGTGGGTGGGGGACCTTCAGCTCGAACGCTCCGAACAACGGCGGAACGAAGAGGAGATTTCCCTAAAGTACATCGACACAGCGACTTGTCAATCTCACGAATATTTCGGAAACGCACGAAACGCCCGGAACCGCAGCCAGGCGATCAAAAGCTTGCCTCTCGCCCTGCGGCGACGATCTTCGAGGCCAACGGATCGATCCAGATCCCTTTCATTCGTTTCCATGAACTCATCTCCCTCACGCCTCGTCGCCCTCCTATCCGGCCCAGACCAAAAGGGTCTCGTATCCAAAGTTTCAGGATGGATCTTCAACAACGGGGGCAACATCATCCACGCCGACCAACACCGCGACGCCCAAGCGGGCGTGTTTTTCCAGAGAGTGGAGTGGTCCATCGACGACGGGTCGGATCCCCGCGAGACCGCCAGCGCCTTCCAGTCGTTCGGCGACTCGATCGGCATGAAAACCAAGGTCGCCATTTCCGGAGACAAGCCAAAGGTCGCCATATTCGTTTCCAAGTTCGACCACTGCTTCCACGATCTGATCCTTCGCTGGAAGTCCGGAGAGTACCCCTGCGAAATCTCCCTTATCGTTTCCAACCACAAGGACCTCGAAGAGGTATCCAAAACCTACGGTATCCCCTACCACTACATTCCCGTCACCAAGGCGAACAAGGCTGACGCGGAAGCCAAGCAGCTCGCCTTGCTCAAGCAGGAAGGCATCGAGCTCGTGATTATGGCCCGCTATATGCAAGTGCTCAGTCCCATCTTTTTGGATACCTTCGGAAAACCGGTCATCAATATCCATCACAGCTTCCTCCCCGCCTTCGCCGGAGCCAAACCCTACCACCAAGCCCACAGCCGCGGGGTGAAGCTCATCGGAGCCACCGCCCACTACGCCACGCCTGACCTCGACCAGGGCCCGATCATCCACCAAAGCGTCGCCCACGTCACCCACCGAAACTCGGTCGAGGACTTGGTGCGAAAGGGGCGCAACCTGGAAAAGCTCACCCTGGCGCAAGCGGTCAGCTGGCATCTGGAAAACCGAATCCTCGTCTACGAAAACAAGACCGTCGTATTCGACTAGCCAGCACGAGATTCGTCGAGAAACGCCTGAAGCGCTTCCATCCCCTCTTCCAAGAGCTCCATCAATTCCGCAAGGCTCGCTTGCAGGGCCTGCAGGTTCCCCTTGCGAGCTTCCTCCTCCATTGAGGTGGAGAAGCGATTCAAGCGGCCGCAGCATGCATGAGCAGACACGCCTCTGATCGAATGGGCGCTGCGTAAAATTTCGCCCATGTTGCCAGAACGAAACGTGGCCTCCAAGTGGTCTCGATGCCTCCTCAAATCGACCAGCGACAGCTCTGCTATTTCGCGGGCGAGCGCCTCGTCGTCCATCATTCCCGCTATCAGCTGAGCTCGGTCGAAAACGCTGGTGTCCACCGTGTCCGTATCAGAATTCCCGATACCGTCTTCCGAATCGCTTTCATCGACCAGGAAACGGCTTAAGGCCTTGAACAGCTCCTTGGGCGCGACAGGCTTGGAAACATACTCGTTCATCCCGGCGTCGAGACAGTCTTGCTTGTCCTCGGGACGCGCGTGAGCCGTCAAGGCGATGATTGGGACCGACTTCGCCCCCTCTCCAGCCACCCCGGCTCGGATACGGCGACTCGCTTCGAGCCCATCGAGTTCCGGCATTTGCACGTCCATGACCACCAGATCGTAGGGAATTCGCTGCAATGCTTCCAAGGCCTCCAGGCCGTTTGCAACGGTGTCGGCATGGATCCCGAACTTTCCGAGAATTCCGCGCACAACCATCTGGTTCACCACATTGTCCTCGGCCACCAGCACTCTCGCATTGAGGGAGGAGAAGCAGGCAGGCGCCGGATTTCCTGATTCGGCCACCTTGGGCTCCTCTTTCTCCAGTCCCGCCACCATGACATTGTAGAGCTCCAATCTACGGTAAGGCTGGCGCAGGCAAACCCAATCCTTGTCCGCCGTTTCGAAGGCGCCGGTCGCGAACAAGACCATACGAGGCAGCGGGCTGGGTTGGATGCGACGCGCCTCTTCCAAGAGCTGGACAACGATTTCAGGGTCGTCCTTCGGGTCAAAGAACAGAAAGTCGAAGCGCTTTCTTACGCTCGCCTCCTCCCGCAACGCCAGCAATGCCTCGCGCGGAGACGCGCAGACCGTGGAGCGCAGCTCCCATACTTCGAGGTACTCCTGCAATTCCACTCGCTGGCTTTGCCCCAGCCCCACCACTAGGGCGGACTTTCCCCTCAAACGGCGATGCAGCCCTTCCTCGTGCTCAACCCCCTTGTACGGAAAGCGAACCGTGAACCAGAACTTGGAGCCGCGCCCCAAGTCGCTTTCGACCCCGATCTCGCCATTCATCAAGTGAACCAGCTGCTTGCTGATCGCCAAGCCTAGCCCTGTTCCACCGTAAAGACGCGTCGTGCTGGAATCGGCTTGGGTAAACTCCTGGAAGAGCGTCTTCACCTTGTCCGAGCTGATGCCAATACCAGAGTCCGTCACCACGAAACGGAGCTCCGCTTCGCTCAGGTCACGCGATTCGAGCGACACTTCCACCTTCACGCTGCCTTCGTTCGTAAACTTGATGGCGTTGCCCGCAAGGTTCAGCAAGATCTGGCGCAAACGTGCAGGGTCGCCCCTCAAGCAGTCTGGCACGGCGCTGTCCGCGCGGCAGGTAAACCTCAACTTCTTCTCCTTGGCCTTCAATGCCAACAGCGCGTTCAAGTCCTCCAAGGTCTCGCGCAAGTCGAAGTCGAGAATCTCGAGGTCGAGCTTGCCCGCTTCGATTTTGGAAAAGTCCAAGATATCGTTGATCAAGGCCAGCAAAGCTTCCCCGCTCGACTGGATGACCCGAGCCTTGCGGATTTGCTCGTCGCTTAGCCCAGGGGAATCCAGCAGCAAGGACGTCATGCCGATCACGCCGTTGATTGGGGTGCGGATCTCGTGGCTCATGTTGGCGAGGAACTGGCTCTTGGCCCGGCTGGCCTCCTCCGCCTGCTCCGCCATTTGCCTCAGCTCCTCGCGCTGCTTGACGGAATCCGTGACGTCCCAGTTCGTTCCCACCATGCGGGTCGCGTTTCCCTTCTCGTCTCGCTGCACGATCGCCAAGGCCCGCAAGTGCCGCACCGTTCCATCCGCCCAAACCACGCGGAAGTGCGTGTTGAACTCCTTTTCGCCAGCAACCGCCGCCTCCACCAGTTTCACTGTTGCAGCGAAGTCTTCCGGATGGATCCCCTTCCGCCAGTCGGAAATGTCGCCCGCGAACTGATCCCGCGTCACTCCGTAGAGCTTGAGCATCTGCTCGTCCCAAATAAGAGACTCCTTCTGGATGTCGTAATCCCAAATCCCCACTCCGCCCGCCCGGGTGGCGAGGGCCAAACGTTCGCTCACCGCCTGCATCTGGCTGGCCAGCCGCTTGCTGTCCGAGATATTCTCGATCTGGGAGACGAAGTGGATCGGCCTGCCTTCCACGTCGGAAACCAGCGAAACGTTGAGCTTCACCCAGATAATTTCCCCGTTCGCATGGAAGTAGCGCTTCTCCATGCTGTAGCTCTGACGCGTTCCAGCGACCGTTTCCTCCAGCAACTCGAGGTCCGCTTCCAAATCGTCGGGGTGGGTGATGTCCTGGAACGTAAGCTTCAGTAGCTCGTCGCGCTCGTACCCCAGCATCTCGAGCAGAGAGCGGTTCACTTGGATCCAACGCCCTTCCATCGACACGATAGCCATGCCGATGCCCGAGAATTCGAAGGAGCGGCGAAACCGTTCCTCGCTGTCCTTCAACTCGTTCTCGGCCTTGCGTTGAGCGGAGAGGTCCCGCGAAATTCCCAAAAAGCCCGAAATCTCCCCGTGCTTGCCGCGCATGGGAGTTACAACCAGCAACACCGGGACATGGGAGCCGTCCTTGCGTACGTAAGTCCATTCCCTTTGCTCGCTTCCTTCCTCAATCGAGACTTTCACGAAGGCCTCAAACCCAGAAACCGGCTTTCCAAACCTTTCCGAAAGCTCGATCGACCTTTGCTCTACCTCGCTCTCGAGATGGATGACGGCCGGCGTGACCTTTCCCACCAACTCCCCCGCCCGGTAGCCGAGCAACTTCTCCGCCCCAGCATTGAACAGGGTGATAACGCCTTCCGGATCGGTAGCGATGAGTCCGAACTCCGTGGCAGAGTCGACCAAGTTGCTCAATAGCGAAGCAGTCCGCTCGCTCTCCTCGAGCAACCTGCGATTGCTGTCGATGTCCTGAAAAACGCCATACAGCCGCACGCACTGCCCATTAACCGATTCCGCTTGGCCGATCGTCCGCACCCACCTCGGTTTACCGGCAGCGGTCCGGATCAACAACTCCTCGTCGAAGGGCTCGCCCGTCGAGATCGCTCGCTCCACCAAATAGGTGATACGATCGCGATGCGGCCCCTCCGGATAGAACTCGATTCCCGCTTCCATGGTCGGCTCGTAGTCCGGCGCCACCTCGTGGATCATCTTGGTCGTCCACGACCAGGAAACCTTCCCCGCCACCAGGTCCACTTCCCAGGAGCCCACCTTCGCCACCCGTGAGGCTTCCTGCAGGTGCATCTGAGAATTGCGCAGCTTGTTTTCCACCTCCTTCTGGGAAGAAATGTCCGTGCGAAACGCCACGTACTGCTCGATCTCGCCACTGGCTCCCACGATCGGGTGAATGGTCGTCTGCACCCAGTAAAGGCTCCCGTCCTTAGCCCGATTGCAAACCTGCCCCTTCCAGCTCGTCCCCGACTTGATCGTGCTCCAAACCGCCTTCCAGAAGGAACTCGGATGGTAGCCGGAGTTGATCACGCGGTGCGTCTTGCCCACCAGCTCCTCGCTCGAGTACTGGCTGATCTCGCAAAACTGCTTGTTCGCGTAGGTGATCACGCCTTTCGCGTCCGTCACTCCCACGATCACATGCTCGTCCAAGGTCCGCAACAAGGCCTCAGCCGTCGACTGCTCCAAGCATCCAAGGCTCTCCAAGCCGCCCGCAACGTTGGAGTTTGCTTCGTCTTCGGTCATTTCAAACTAGCGAAATTTATACGGTACGCGATCAAGGGGGATAGAGGCGTCAAAACTCCTCTGGAACGGTCCTTTCGTCAAGGGTGGCTGCGGTTAAAAGCCTGCTAAAGCCCCGTTTTGAAAGCCCCCCTCGCAAGCCTCGTCCGCCGCCGCCCAATGCCCGCGCAAAAATTGATCTCGAAATCGGCCGCGAAACGCTTTCACTGACGGACCTTTTCCCAAAATTACACCTGTAGGGCGGCAGCCCACCATCATTCCTTCCAGACATGGCAAATAAAAGCACCTCTCCCAAAAGCGACGAACGCAACATCGTCGGTCCCAACCAAGTAGAAATCCAAGACCTCGAGGATCAGGCCATCATGTTCTGGGAAAAGAACAAAGGCATCCTCATCGGATCCATCGCCTTCATCTTCGCCGCCTTCCTCGGCTACCAAGGCATCAAATTCATGCAGAGCAAAGCGGAGGAAAGCCTCAAGGAAGGATACCTGGCCGCCAACACTTCGGAAGCGAAAGCCGCCTGGGCCGCAGAGGAATCCGGAAAGCCGCTCAGCGGTTTCGCCTTCAAGGAACTCGGCGACGAAGCTTACCGCGCCGGCGAGCTCGCCAAGGCCGAAGGCTACTACCGCGAGGCCTCCAAAAGCGCCGCCGCGCCCATCGACCAAGCTGCCACGATCGCTTTGGCCGTCACCTTGATGGACCAAGGCAAGGCAAGCGAAGCGAAAAGCCTGCTGCAAGGCATCGCCAACGACCCCAGCGCCCTCGCCCAAGCCGAAGCCCAGTACCGACTGGCCTACCTCGCTAGCGAAGAAGGCGACGCCGCCACCGCCCGCTCCCTCATCGAGGCGATCAGTGACGAGGCCTTCTTCTGGAAGTCCCGCGCCCGCAGCATCGAACAAAAACTTCCCGACGCCTAAACGGAGGCGACGCACCCCTTTCCCTCGAAACGCGAGCTAACTGGCTCGCGTTTTTTTGTATCCAAAATCCACCCCCTTCCGCTTGCCGAGCTCCCCCGATTCGATTGCATCCCACAGCTTGCAATTAGGGGGCAGCCCTTACAGCTTGATTCCTCCCAGCCGCCTTTGCCCCAGCGATGAAGCTCCGAACCCAATTCTTCACCATCCTCCTGCTCGCCTTCGGCAGCCTCAGCATCCTCCTCATCCTCGGACGCCAACGACTCAGCGAGGCAGTCGCCGACACCGAGCAAATCGTGGACCACCAGTTCAACCCGCTCGTTTTCGAAAACGCCCCCCGGCTCCAGGAAACCTACGAAGGCCTCACCGGTTTGCTCAACACCATCCGCGACGCCAACCAGGCCCGCATCGCCCAAATAAAGTCTACCTACCTCACCCGCTCCCAGGACGAAATCCAACGACTCATCAACGACGCCCGCGACAGCCTGCAAAATATGGAGTCCACCCTGGGCGTCGTGACCAAGACGCTGCCCGTTTCCCTCAGAAAAGACTGGGACAACCACCAGCAAACCATCGACAACTGGATCGAGGAGGAACGCCGCATCATCCAACTCACCGAGGAGCTATCCCAGCAAATCGCCTCCCGCGCCCATTCCCACGAGCTCGCCGAGCAAGCCTTCATCCCCTTCCGGGCCTCCATCGACACCCTCGGAGAACGCGCCGACCAGCAACTCGAAAACATCAAGCCAGGATCCGACCTAGCAGACATCGGCAGGGCCATCAGCCTCATCCTCAACGCTGACCGCGACTCCTACCAAGCTCGCATCTCCGAGCAACGCATCGTGCTGCACGTCGAGCCCGACGCCCAGCGCTACCGCCGCACCCGCGCCGAGTACGAAGAAAACATGCAGCAAATCACCCGCCGCCTCGACGAAGCACAAGAGCTGCTCGACAGCTCCGAGAGCATCGGCTTCGCCGTCGTCAACGACCTCTACGACAAATGGGCCAAGCACTCCGCTTCCGCCGTCGCCATTTCCGACCAAATCCTCGACAAGCTCCGCCAACGCGAGCGCCGCATCGGCGACGCCAACCTCCTCTTCACCCAAAGCCAAGACTGGCTCTCCCAAGCCCACGCCCGCCTCAAATCCATCGCCGTGGAAGAGTTCGACGCCTTCGAGAGCGCCCGCTCGGAAGCCCTCTCCACCAGCGACAACATCCGCGAGCGGGCCCGCGCCTACCTCCTCCTCTTCAACATCCTAGCCATCCTCGCCTTCCTCTGCTTCCTCGTCCTGCTCGTCTTCCAGAAGCGACTCGTGCACAACCTGATCGGCCTTTCCACCTACCTCTCCGAACTCGACGAAAAGAAGCTCGGCACGCCCTACCGCATGCCCCCCCAGAAAATCCTCCCCAGCATCGAACTCCAGCAACTGGCCGACAACCTGAACGCTATGCGACGTCGCCTCGTCGACATCATCCAAGCCCACAAGGACGCCCTTAAAGACCTCTCCCGCTCGGAAGCCCGCTTCTCCAGCCTCTTCTACAACTCCGTCTCGCCCATCCTGCTCGCCGATCCCCAAAACGGCAAGATCGTCGACGGGAACCAAGCCGCCGCCGACCTCTACAAAGTCAGCGTGGAAGACTTGCGCCAAAGCGAACTCGCCCGCTTCGACGCCCCTAACACCGGCTCCCGCCACACCATCGCGAAAAGCATCGAACGCCTCGCCGAAACCAACTCCCTGCAGTTCGAGAGCCCCCAGCAACGAGACGACAACAGCGCCTTCGACGCCCAAGTCTACGCCGGCACCGTAGAAATCGAAGAACGGCCCCATGCCCTCATCATGATCAACGACGTCAGCAAACGCGTCGAATTCGAGCAACAACTCCTCAAGGCCAAGGAAGCGGCCGAAGCCTCCAGCCGGGCCAAGGACGAATTCCTCTCCGTCATGAGCCACGAACTGCGCACCCCCCTCAATCCCATCATCGGCTACGCCCAACTCCTGGAGGCCAACTCGGGCGACAACGCCGACGCCGCCGAGTTCGCCAGCGGCATCCTCACTGGAGCCAACCACATGCTCAACGTCGTGGACCGCATCCTCCAGTTCACCCAACTCAGCCAGGACGAGTCCCCCGCCCACCCTCAAAGCTTCACCCACGAAACCCTCCTGCAGGAAGTCCGCGACTACGCCCAGCTCAACGCCCAGCAGGGCCAGGTCACCTTCCAAAACGGCAACGACTCCCTGCAAGCCCTCTTCCCCAGCGCCACCCTGAGCGGCCCCAAGCTCAACATCGCCCAAATCCTCCTCAACCTCCTCGAAAACGCCCTCAAGTACTCAGGCGGCGCCCCCGTCAAGATCACCACCGGACTCTCCCAAACGCTCACCAGCTGTACCCTCCACGTCATCGTGGAAGACCAGGGCCCCGGCGTTCCCGAAACCTTCCGCAACGCCCTCTTCTCCCCCTTCACCCAAGCCGACAGCTCCTTCACCCGCGAGCACGAAGGACTCGGTCTCGGACTCGCCATTTGCAAGAAATTGGCAACCCAAGCCGACGGAAAGATCTCCTACGAACCCAATTCCCCGCAAGGTAGCCGCTTCATCGCGACCTTCCCCGTCACCCTCAAAAAAAGCCTCCCCTCCACCCCCAGCGACCCCTCCGCCAAAAGTCCTCCCGCCGCAACGCCCCGGGCCCGGCCCCATACCCAAATCCTTCTCGTAGAGGACAATCCCGAAAACGCTCGCTACATCAGCTACGTGCTCGACCAGCTCGGCTACCAAGTCGACTTCGCCAGCGACGGTCCCCAAGCCATCGAAAAAGCGCGGCAGAAACGCTACCAAGCTGCCCTCATCGACATCTCCCTCAAAGACATGGACGGCCTCGAAATCCTCAATCGACTCAAGCAAATCCCCGACTTCGAGCAGCAAACCAAAAGCATCGCCGTTACCGCCCACGCCTCAAACCTCATGCGGGAAACCTGCCTCTCCCACGGTTTCGACGACTTCCTGACCAAGCCCGTCTCCGCCGAACTCCTCGGCAATACCATCCACCGCCACCTCTCGAACTAAGGGCCCTCGCCGCAAGGCCCGAAACGAATCTCCGGGATTCGTCTCGGCTTGATTCTATACTAATTTTGTAGCAATTAGTTACTTCCAAAAAGTGCGGCAAAACAGGCCGTGCTTCTATTCCCCCAACCCGCAGCCCCTGCTCCATGAAGCTCCCCAAAAAAGCCGAATACGGCCTTCGCGCCATGATCGACCTCGGAATCGCCCACTCGCTCGACCACGATCGCGTCCCGCTCTCCACCCTCGCGGAGGCAGAAAACCTGCCCACCAAATTCCTCGAACAAATCTTCCTGCAGCTCCGCAAGGACGGCTTCGTCAAAACCCAGCGCGGCAAAGCTGGCGGCTACTACATCGCCCGCGACATCTCTACGATTAAGGTAGGGGAACTGGTACGCGCCCTCGACGGACCGCTCGCCCCCATAAGCTGCGCCAGCCAATCCGCCTACGAGCGCTGCTCCTGCCCCGACGAGGAGCATTGCGGCCTGCGCATGATCATGATCGACGTGCGCAACGCGGTTTCCAACATCCTCGACCGCTACAGCCTCAAGGACGTCGTCGAAGTCACCCTGCGCAAGATCCGCCGCACTGGAGCCGACAACTATTTCCTGCGCATGAGCCAAAACGCGGGGCAAAGACCCGCCCCCGCCAATCCCTCCGACCCTAGGGACGGCTTTCTCGCCGAACTCGCCGGCGAGCTTTCCACCCCAACCACCAAATCTCACCCCCCGACCAAATGAACTGGGAAATCGTCCTCGTCCTGCTGACCCTGCTAGCCATGCTCGCCAGCTTCGCCTACGAGCGCATCCCGGCAGAATTGACGGCCCTCCTCGGTCTCTCCTTCTTGCTCGTCACCGGAATACTGGACACCCAGGACGCCCTCGACGCTTTCTCCAACGCCGCCCCTATCACTATCGGGGCCATGTTCATCATCAGCGCCGCCCTTGAGAAAAGCGGCGCCATACAGTCCATCGCCCGCAAGCTGCAATCCTTCCCCAACGCCCAGGTCACCCTGGTGCTCCCCCTACTCATCCTCGTCGTCGCGGCCATCTCGGCCTTCATCAACAACACTCCCGTCGTCGTCGTCTTCCTGCCCGTGGTGCTTTCGCTGGCCAAACAGCTCGACATCCCTGCCTCCAAGCTGCTCATCCCCCTCTCCTTCGCCTCCATTTTCGGCGGCACCTGCACCTTGGTCGGCACCAGTACCAACATCGTCATCAGCTCCGTCGCCGAGAGCCACTCCCTGCCCGCCTTCAGCCTCTTCGAGCTGGCATGGGTCGGCATCCCACTCCTCGTCGCGGGAACGCTCTACCTCCTGTTGGTCGGCTACCGCATGCTGCCGCATCGCGAAACCATCAGCTCGATCCTGAGCGAAGAGCAACGGCGTGAATACATCATCGAAGCCTTCCTCAGCGAAGGCTCCCCCATCGAAGACAAGTGCCTCGCCTCTCTACCCAATTTCCAACGCAGCGGCCTGCGCGTCCTCGA
Source organism: Pelagicoccus enzymogenes (assembly GCF_014803405.1). Lineage (NCBI taxonomy): Bacteria > Pseudomonadati > Verrucomicrobiota > Opitutia > Puniceicoccales > Pelagicoccaceae > Pelagicoccus > Pelagicoccus enzymogenes. The sequence continues at coordinate 330,363 of NZ_JACYFG010000038.1, read as the reverse complement.
AGTCATCCGACACGGCATCGCTCTGGACTCCGATCCCAATAACGTTCCCCTTCAAACCGGCGACCGCATCCTCATCGCAGCCAGCCCTCGCACCCTCGCCCAAGGCGACCCACTTTCCTCCCTCATGGAGCAATGCGGCATGGAGCAAATCACTTCCGCGGCGGGCGGCTTCGTGGAAGTCGCCCTGCGCTCCGAGACCCATCTTGCGGGCAATACTCCCGATGGTCTCAACTTTTTCCAACGCTATCGACTAACCCCCGTAGCCATCCACCGCAATGGCCGCAACCTCAACGAAAACGTCGCCCAAACCCAACTCAAAGGCGGCGACATCCTATTGCTGCTCGGCAGCAACGAGGCCATCGCCAAGCTGCGCGGCGAACCCGATTTCGTAGTGATCGACGAGACGCCAATCGAGTCGCCCGCCTCCAGCCGCAACCGCCTTCTCACCCTGCTCGCCATCGCAGCCATGATCGTCGTCTCCGCTGCCGGATTGCTTCCCATAGCCGGAGCCGCCATCGTCGCCGCGGCCTTTCTGCTCATCACCGGCTGCCTCGCCACTCAAGACGCCTACCGCTCTATCCAGTGGCCCATCCTTTTCCTCATCTTCGCCATGCTCGGTGTCGGCAAAGCCTTGGAAACCAGCGGGACCTCCGACCTTGTAGCCACCACCCTCGTCCACGCCACCCAAAGCTTCGTCGCCGAAGCCTGGCGCCCGCTCGCGCTCTTGGCCGGGATCTACCTTATCACCACCATCCTTACCGAAATTCTCTCCAACAACGCGGCCGCAGTCCTCATGGCCACCCTCGCCATCGGAGCAGCCCAAAACCTCGGCGTAGACCCGCGCCCCTTCCTCGTAGCGGTGGCAGTCGCGGCCTCGGCCAGCTTCGCAACCCCCATCGGCTACCAGACCAACACCTACGTCTACGGCATTGGAGGCTACCGCTTCGCCGACTTTCTCAAAATCGGCATTCCCCTCAACGCCCTCGCCTTCCTGCTGGCCATGCTCGTCATCCCGCAAGTCTGGAGCTTCTAGACTGCAAGACAGCGCCGCGAATTTCGCCAGAGACTCAAGGGTCCCATTACTATCGGCCTATCCAAGACAGGCCAAACGGCACTGCGCAGCGACCGTAACCTGTGCTAGGGTTCCTGTGTACATAGACGTACCCCTAAAAGCTACCGTCATGAGCCTCCTTAAAGCCGAATCCCTTTCCAAGCGCTTTGCCTCTACCCAAGCGTTGCAAGACCTCAGCCTTTCTATCGAAGCCGGCAGCTTCTACGGTCTCCTCGGCCCGAACGGAGCCGGCAAGTCCACCTTCATGAGCATTGTATCCGGATTTCTGACACAAGACTCCGGCACCCTCACCCTCGAAGGCAAGTCCATCGATCCCAACAATATTGCCCAGAAGAAAAAAATAGGCCTCTCACCCCAACACATTGCCCTCTACAAGGAACTCTCCGCAGAAAGTAACCTCAAGCTCTTCGGAAGGCTCTACGGCCTTTCCGGCAAAGAGCTTTCGCATCAAATCCAATACGCTCTTGAAGTGGCCCAGCTCACGGAGCGACGACACTCCGCGGTCAAGGAGTTCTCAGGAGGCATGAAACGGCGCCTCAACATCGCTGCTGCCCTCATGCACAAGCCAAAGATCTTGCTGTGCGACGAGCCCACTGTCGGCGTCGATCCCCAATCCCGCAATGCCATCTTCGAAACCCTGCTCCAGCTGAAAGCCGAAGGCATGACCATCGTCTATTCGACGCACTACATGGAAGAAGCCGAACGGCTCTGCGACCAGATCGCCATCATCGACGCCGGGAATATTCTGCGTACTGGAACACTCGATACGCTGCTTCAGGAACTTCCTCGTACCAACATCATCCGAGCCCGAGCCCATTCTCTGGACCTCGCCAACCAAGCCGCCTTACAACAATTCGGCGAAGTCGTCCAGGACGGCAGTTTCCTGCAACTCAAGACCCAAGCAGGCTTCAAGCTCTCCCAATTCTTCCGTTGGACGGAGGAACAAGGCCTCGATGCCGCCAACTTCCAAATCGCTCGCCCCTCACTGGAAAACCTCTTCCTCCACCTCACCGGCCGCGAGCTCCGCGAGTAAGTAGGAGCGACCTTGGTCGCGAAACCACAGCCTTCCCAAATCCAGAACCTCTTTCCCATGCACGCCATCCTCACTCTCGTTCGCAAGGACTTCACTCTGTTCTTCAAGGACAAGACCGCCATCTTGCTCACCTTTCTGGTCCCCTTCTTCGTCATCTACATCGTGGGGAATATCTTTTCCGGCGCCGGCGACAACGGAGGCCTCTCCTCCAACATCAAGCTGGCCATCTACAACGAGTCGGGCGATCCCACCGCCAACGCCCTGATTGAAGGTCTCGAAGCGGAGCAGAGCATCGAATTGATCCGCGATACCGCCGGCCCCGAGCAAACGCGCATACCCCTCGACCGCGACTCCATCCGCCAAGGCATCGTGGACCACGACTACAACTTCGCCCTCATCATTCCCCAAGACTACCTCAAGGAAGATGGCATCGGCCTGCGTCTCGAGTTTCTATCCAATCCAAAGAACCAGATCGAAGCCCAAATCATAAACGGGCTCGTGCAAAAAGCTGTCTTCACCCAATTGCCCCAGCTCATGTCCGGGCAGCTCGACCGCTATCAACGCCAGTTCATGGGCGAAGAAAAATACACCGAGTTCATGGACGGGTTCGCCGCCCTGATTAGCCTAACGTACGAGAATGTTGAATACGAAGAGATCCGGCAAAACATGGGCTTCGAAGGCTTAAGCAAACTTCTGAGCTCCGACTCCTCCGATTCCGATTCGGCTGCCTCATCCGAGGGCCTCCTCCAAGATCTCATCCAGATAGAGGAAGACCAAGTCTTCGGCAAAGAAGTCAAAAATCCCTACCTCACCCGCATGATCGGCGGCTACGCCATCATGTTCCTCCTCTTTGCCACCACCGGATCCGCCGCCTCCCTCTTCGAGGAACGCAACGACGGCATCTTCCTCCGCCTGCTCTCCATGCCCGTCAAACGCACCCATATCCTCTGGTCCAAGTTCATCTTCAATACCATCCTCGGCGTCGTTCAGGCCCTCACCCTCTTCGTTGCCTCCTCCTTCCTTTTCAAAGTCGACGTCTTCCCCAATTTCCTCAACCTTTTCGTCGTCAGCCTTTTCGCCTCGGCGGCCTGTACCGCCTTCGGCATGTTCCTTGCCTCCGTATCCAAAACGCCCCAACAAGCCCAAGGCTTCGGCACCCTGCTCATCATCAGCATGAGCGCCCTCGGCGGTGCCTGGTTCCCGCTCAGCATGATGCCCGAGCCCATGCAAGTCATCGGCAAGTTCACCCTCGTCTACTGGGGTGTCGAGTCCTACCTGGGAGCCCTCTGGGAAGAGGCAGGACTATTCGCCTTGATTCCCCAACTCGGCGTGCTCGCCGGCATCGCCCTAGCGCTCAACCTGATCTCGACCTGGCGCTTCAAGACCGGGGACCTCTTTCGCTAAGACAAAGCTCCTCAAAAGCCGGGTCGGCTTCGAGCGCTTGGCTTGGTCGGCAATCCTCGCCAGCCAAGGAACGACCCAAACGGCAGCCACTCCCTTCCTTCCCAAAACCGCGGCTCCGCCTCGACTCCAGTGGTCTGACCACCTAAGCGAGTGGTCTGATCACTGGCTCCCACCTTTTCTGGGCAGGAATGGAATCCGAAAGCGCTTTGTGACGCGAATAAGAGATTGTACGAATTTTATTGGAACTCCTACACTCGTAGGCAAACTAATGAGAATCGGCATCAACTCAGTTGTGTGTGACGCGATTCCGGGCCGCTCCCTCAAACGGCGCCGTCCGCTCGCCCGCGACTGGACCCCAAAGCTCCACTCCCCGTGAAACGCCACTCTTCGCTGCTACTGCTCCCTCTCGGCCTTGCCCTCGGCTACGGCGTCGCCCAATGGCGCGACTCTCGCCCCTCGGCCCCTGAAGAAAGTCCATCCGCCGCGCCCGCCTTCCACTCCAGCTCGTCCCCGGCTGAACTGCGGGCCCTCTGGCGAAACCGTTTCTTGCAAATGCTCGAAGAGCCTTCGCTCTCCCTGCAAAGCGCCAGCTACTACGCCCTCGCCAAGCAGCTCGCCGTCGAAGATATGCCCTATTTCCTCGAAGCCATGTATCCTGAAGGCTGGACCCGTTTCCGCGGCGACCTCCCGCTCGCTCTCTACATGGAATGGGCAAGCCTCGACAGCTCCGGCCTCGCACTCTTCACCGAGCAGCTGAACCATACGTATCCAGATCTTCTAGACAACCTCTCGGGCGTCTTCTTCAACCTCGGCCTGCAAAATCGCCCCGGAGCCGCCCGCACCGTCGAATTGATCGGCGACCCCGACCTACGCTCTTTGCTCGCCGATCAATTCATAGACGGCATCTCTCAACAACACCCCGAGCTCCTCTTCCCGTACCGGCTCCAACTTCTCGGTCCCCAAGCGGCCTTCTCTAAACTTTCCGAAAAAGAACTCCCTCAAGCCGCCCACAACTATTGGACCAACTCCAAGCGTTACCTAGAGGAGGGCATCCAACCTGACATCCCGTTAGCCATCGAGATAGGACGTCGCTACCTAGACGCTGCCACCCATCTCATCCTCAAAGAACCCCAACAAGCCGCTACCATTGTCGGCGCCATCGCCCAAAGCGGAACCGCCTCCCCCGAAACCATCGCACGCCTCGATTCCGCCCTCTTCGTCTGGCACCTCATCGAACGCTCCCTCAGCGACGAAGAAAAGCGCAAGCTGCTCGATTTCCTCAGCCAACACCCCAGCTTCTGGCGGCAAAACGCCAACGGCTTCAGCGCCGAAATAATGGGCGTCGCCATCAACCGCGAAATCGCAGAGAGACTGCTCAAGATCCCCGACCTTAGCCCTAGGACTCGCAACCTCGTCCTAAGCACTGCCAACCAATTCTACGACGACAGCGAGTTCATCCGCCTGATCTCCGCATACGACCAAGGCACGGCCCAAATCGCTCTTGTCAGCAAACTCGCCACCGGCAGCTCCACCGACGCCTTGAGCACCCTCTCCCAAGTCCCTGTTGAACTGCGAAGCGCCGAAGTCCTCAACGCCGCCCTCGAAAAATCGCTATCGGCGAAGGACGCCGCCACCTTCGCTGCACTTTGCGACCTTTACCCCGAAGCTCAGGACTTTCTCCCCAACGATACCCGCAGCGCCGCCACCCTCTGGCAATTCGATCCCGAACGCTACCTACATTCCATAGAAACACTCCAAGGCTCGGAAAAGCAGCGGCAACTGCAAATGATAGCTTTCTCCGCGGAAGACGAGGAACTCGGCATGATCCTCGAAAGCGGGACCTTCGAGCAACAAACAGACGTACTCATAAACCTGATACGCCAAAAACCTTACCTCTCGACCGAAATCCTCAAACACGAATCGCCTCAAAACATAAATGCTAGGCAAGCCGCTCAAATCGGCGAAACGCTTGCCTACACGGCAGATCATCAGACTGCTCTCTCCTATTTTCAAGCAGGCGACCTTAGCTCCCCGAGCTCCCAAATCGCCCTCCTCACCTTTTGCCTGAACAATAGCGAGCCCGAGCAAGAACTCAGTACCTCGCAGGAACTGGCTCAACTCTCCACCCAGCACGACTACCTCTATCGCACCGCAAACGCCTTCCAGGAAGAAACCGACAACACCGATCAACTCCTCCTCTTGCGGCAAGAGGCCCCCGAGGTCTTCGTCAACGTCCTCACTTCCGCTATCGACCAATTCCACTGGAGCAACCTGCGGAGCCGGGCCCAACGTCTCCTCACCTCCCCTCAGCTTAGCCAAGAGGAAAAGCTGAAGATCCACGACGCACTCTACAGAGGAACGACCCTATGAAGACGCTAAAACGGATAAGCTTGATCGCTGGAACCGTATCCACTTTTTCCTTAGGACTCTGGCTTGGACAACCACAGCTCTCGTCGCCTCTCACTACCGCTGACACATCCGACGCCGAGCTTCAGACGCCAACCAGTCCGCAACGCGATACCTTCACCGTTCCGAGCTTCCCCTTTTCCCAACCCTTCGATCCACGCCGCGAACTCGACCACGCTCTCTCGCTCGATGACGAAACCGAGCGATACGGACGCATGATCGCCATCGGCTGCTACGCCGCCCGCCAAAACCCGAAAGGAAACTTGGCCATCCTCTCCCCCGACATTTGGCACTACCCCAACTACGACCTGCGCGGAGCCTTCCACTCCGAATGGATGCGCACCGCGCCCGACTCCTTTCTCGAGTATTCGGAAGCGAAATACAAAACGCTCAGCGAAGAAAACCAAACCAAGCTCTACCCTTCCTACCACCTATCCTACATGGAGCCCATGGCGCTTCTGGAGCTTTTGCCAAAGGTTGAAAACCAGAGACTCAAGAACCGACTCCGTAGCGACCTTCTGGGTACACTCATTGAGCTCGATCCCAGCCTGCTCTGGGAAAACAGAGAGCTAATCGCTAGCCCTCAGGCCATAATCGACGAAGCAAGCGCTAAGTCGCTCTTCGACCTCGCCTTGCAGTTTTGGGAACTCACCGACTGGGAGGAAATATCCTTCGGCCTGGAACTCCACGACTACATAGCCCAAAACCAGCTACTCAGCTACGCCTCAAAGCTTCAAGGCTACGAAAGAACGACTTTCGCCGTTTCCTACGCGGCAGCCCATCCCGCGGCCGCAGCAGATTGGGTTCGCCAACAAGGAGACTTCCATGACATCTCCTACGAGTTCGATTCCGAGCATGCCCCCTTTTTCAAACACCTCTTCGCATCCAAAGGATTTGCCCAATGGGAGGACGCTGGACTCTGGATCTGCGAGGGGATTTCAGCCGACTCCGAACAACAAAACCACGCCAGCATCTTCAGGACGATCAAGGCCGCCCCCGAGCACTGCCACATCATCCGCCTCAAAGAAGAATTCACCGCCTATCTCCATCAAGTCGAAGACCTCCAATCCATCAAGTCCCTCTATCTGAGCCTGCAGAACGATCACCCCATCCTAGAGACCCTCGAGCGGTTCATGCTGCAATCGGACAAAGACTTCAGCGACGCCATCGTAACCCGTACCACCCGCGAAGCCCCCACTCCGGAGCGTCTCATGCAGGTACTCGAAATCGGCAAACTCGAAGTCTGGCCACCCGCCTATCTCGCCGCCGCCAAAGAGACCCTGAACTCGCTCTCCGAAGAGCAACTGCTTTGGAGCCTCAGCCCCGGCATGATCCTCTCCGCCCACGAAATCGCCCCCGACCGTATCCAAAATATCATTTCTTCCGCTGACCCTACCTGGGTTTACAATACCCTCGGCAGCTACGAATTCACCTCGAACGCAAGCGTCAGGAACCTGGACCAGCTTCCGCACCTCCTGAAAGACCTCCCACCAGAAAAAGCCCAAAACATCCTGGAGTCCGCCAGAACTGCAGCCCTGCAGCAATCCCTCTTCGATCCCAACAAAATCGCATACCTCGGCGTCGCCCAAACTCCCAGCGAAACCCTCATCGTCGCCAACAGCATCGAACTCAGTGCCTACCTCGAAGACAAAGAGCTCAAGCAAGCCATCGACTCCCACCCCTTCCACGACGACATCTACCTCAGTATCGCCAGTAACTCGCTTCCCGACGACTACCCAGCCGACGACCCAAAGCTCAATCAAGCCCTCGCCCGCATCGAAAAAGGAAGGGAACTCAGCAAAAAAAGCCCATACGAAGCTGTATCGAGCATTCAATCACTCCCCGACTCGGAACGCCTGCTCACCGCAAAAGCCTTCCTGCTAGCCAAGGCGCAAACCGCCCAATACAGCGGCACCGAAGAACTCATAAAACTGCCAATCTGGAGCGAATCCGAACGCCAACAACTGCAAACACTGGGCTTCACCCATCTGGTAAACCAAAACATCGACTACAGCTCCGAAATCATCTGGTAACAATTTCGAAGCGAGTACTGACTAGCGAGTATACAGGTGGTGCGGGTTCTCCGAACACGCCTCTAGGGCGACACCGCAGGCTTCACGCTGCTTCGTCCTTGCACGCGGTAGACCAAGGTACGCCCGCAATTCTCAACCTGCCAACAGTCGACCACGTTCAAAGTCGTTTCGGACGCTCCCAAAAAGAGAGCCCCCTCTGGATGTATCACCTTTTGAATACCGTCCAAAATCTTCTTGCGAGTCGGCAGATCGAAGTAGATCAGCACGTTTCGCATCATCACCAAATCGAATCGAGGCAAGCCCTGCCACGGTTCGATCAAATTCATCTGGCGAAACTCCACCATCTTTTTCAAGTCCGGCTTTATCTGCCAATCGTCGCCCAACTTGTCGAAACACTTGAACAGTAAGGGCAAGGGCAAGCCGCGATTAACTTCGAGCTGCGAGTAAATTCCGCTTCGGGCCTTTTCCACCGCTTTACCGCTAAGGTCCGTGCCAATAATATTCACTTTCCAACTACAAAGCTCGGGAAACTTTTCACGCAAAAGCATCGCAATGCTGTAAGCCTCTTGACCCGTGGAACTCGCCCCTGACCAGATATCGATACGCCGCTCCGAAGCACGACGGGCCATGATTTCCGGAATAAGCTTTTGCTCGATCGCTTCGAAGGGATGCAGATCGCGAAAAAACAAGGTCTCGTTCGTAGTCAACGCCTCCACCGCCATCCTTTGCAGCCTTCCAAATCCCAGCTCCCGCCGCATCTCGTCGACGAACGTGTCCAAAGAATCGAAACCGCTAGTACGGGCAAGCGGTTCCAAGCGCGAGACAACGAGATACTCCTTGCCGGGCTTCAAAACGATCGCCGCCCGCTCTCTCGCGAGTTCGCTGATAAACGCGAAATGGGCTTCCGAGATCGTCATGCTGGTTCGGCCTAGCGTAGCTGCATGGAAGCGCTTACCCGCTTCGAGATTTCCCCAGCAATTTGGTCGAGCGGCAACACGCTTTCCGCCAATCCCTCTTTCGCCAAGAAGCTGGGCATTCCCCACACGACACTGCTAGCTTGGTCCTGCGCCACGGCAACGCCTCCTCGATCGCAAATGACTTGCGTACCCAAAAAGCCATCACGCCCCATGCCAGTCATGACAACCGCCAAAGTTGAACCACCGTAGCAAGCCGCCACGCTACGGAAAAGCACGTCCGCCGCCGGGCGACAGGAATTCTCGGGAGGATTCTCATTCAGCCGCAACACCACCCGCACCCCTTCTCGTTTGGTTTCCATGTGGTAGCCGCCGGGGGCGAGGTAAGCATGTCCCGCTTGCAGCGCCTGCCCCTCCTCGCCTTCCACCACCTTCATTCCCGAGCAAGCGTCAAGCCGCTCCGCCAGGGTGCGCGTGAAGATAGGGGGCATGTGTTGCACGATCACCACCGGTACCGGCAAGGGCTCCTTCAACTGCTCGAAAACGCGGGCTAAGGCATTCGGGCCTCCGGTAGAGGTAGCAATCGCGACCACTTCGATGCGTTGCCGACGCTTCGGAGCGAGCGACGTAGAACGTGGCGCTAGCACCGGCAAGACTTCCTTCTTCTTCGGAAAGAAGTGGCGAATCTTGGGGAGCAACTCCGTTTGCAGCTGCTGCAAGGTTGCGGGAATTCCGATGGATCGCGCGGGCTTGGCAACATAGTCGCTGGCCCCCGCCTGCAAGGCGTCTAAGGTTGCCTCCGCACCCTTCACCGTGAGGGAACTCAGCATGATGACCGGGATGCGTGGATGCGTCTTGCGCAGCTCGCGCACCATCTCGATGCCATTCATCTCCGGCATCTCCATGTCCAGCGTGATCAAGTCGGGACTCACCTGGTTGACCCGCTGCAAGGCGATCCGCCCATTCGCGGCCACTCCAGCCGTCTCCATTTCCGGGTCGCGATCGACGACCTCTGAAACGATTTTACGCATCACCGCCGTGTCATCGACGACTAGAACACGAATCTTCTTCATCACGCTTAATTGGCCATGCCTAGGATACGCATCTTGTCACGAAACATATCCTCGTCGAAGGGCTTCATCAGGAACTCGTTCGCTCCTAGCTCGATCGCCCGCATCAAGTCTTCCGGCTTGTTATGGGAAGTCACCATCATCACCTTCAGATGCGAAAACTCCGAGCAGGATCGAATCTCCTTAAGAAACTCGATCCCCGACATCCGAGGCATGTCCCAGTCGACCAAGGCAATCTCGATGCTCGAAGGATCCTCTTCACCCAGCAGCGACAAGGCATCGCAGCCATCCTCAGCCTCCACCGTTTCAATGTCTAGAGACTGCATGTAGTGACAAAGCATCTTACGAACAGTACGACTATCGTCTATCACGATCGACTTCATTAACGTATCCTATATTTAGATACTTGACTCAAAACTAATTGCGGGAGTTCTCTACGATCGCCTTCAATTCCGAGGACAATTTGGCCAGACCTTGGGCCGCCGTCAGCGTATCGTTGGCGCCTTCAGTCGTGTACTGGGCGGCGCTGGAGACGTTTACGATATTCTCGGAAATCTCCGAACTTCCGCGGGAAGCCTCCGATACGTTGCGAGCAATCTCGTTGGTTGTAGCGGACTGCTCGTCCACCGCGCTCGCGATTTCGTTCTGAATATCGTTAATGCGGCGGATGATCTCCGAAATGTCGCCAATCGCGGAGACCGCTCCGGAAGCGTCGGTCTGGATCGCTTGAATCTTAATCGAGATGTCCTCCGTGGCAGCGGCCGTCTGCTTGGCCAGCTCCTTGACCTCGTTGGCGACCACCGCGAACCCCTTGCCGGCCTCGCCAGCCCGGGCCGCTTCGATGGTAGCATTCAAGGCGAGCAAGTTCGTCTGCTCCGCGATCGAAGTGATAACCTTGATGACCTCGCCGATCTCCACGCTGGAAGCTCCCAGCTTCGAGACCGTCTCATTGGTCGAGGCGGCAACCCCAACAGCAGACGCGCCCACTTGAGCCGCTTCCGCAGCGTTCTTGGCGATCTCCTGCACCGAGGCGCTCATCTCTTCGGCTGCTGTCGCCACCATAGAGATGTTGGTGGCAACCTGCTCGGAAGCCGAGCTGGCCACACCAGCCTGACGCGCCGTATCCGCCGTATTGGTGTTCATGCTTTGCGCAGTGGCGGATAGCTCCTCCGCGGCAGAGGCCAAGGTCTGCGAATGCTCGGCTACGAGAGCGAGAGTGCGGGTTAGCCCTTCTTCCGCCGCCTTCTTGGCGGTGATGTCCGTGGCAAACTTGATCACCTTATTCACATTTCCCGAAGCGTCAAAACGCGGGTTATAAGTCGCTTGTATCCAAATTTCCCTACCACCCTTGGCAAGTCGCTTGTAGTCGCTGGTCTGGAAGCGACCGTTGTTCAAATCTGTCCAGAACTGCGCGTACTCAGTAGACTTCGCATACTCTTCGTCCACGAACATACTGTGGTGCCTTCCTTGGATCTCATTCAGCGAATAGCCCACGCAGGAGAGGAAATTGTCGTTGGCCGAGAGGATCATTCCCTTGTTGTCGAATTCGATCACTGCCTGGTTGCGATTCGCTTCCGCGAGCTGACGCTCGTTGTTGATCGATTCGATCTTAGCTTCGGTGACGTCCGTAGCGATCTTCACCACTTTGATCACACGACCGACTTCGTCCATCACAGGAGCGTAGACAGCTTGTATCCAAACTTCCCGCCCCCCCTTGGCGATGCGCTTGTAGCTTCCGGAATAGGACTTTCCATCCTTCAGATCTGCCCAGAACGCTGCGTACTCCGACGAGCGGGCGTAGTCGCTTGTCACGAAAGTGCGATGGTGCTTGCCTGCGATTTCGTCCAACTGGTAGCCCATCGCTTCCAAGAAGTTCTTGTTGGCAGTGAGGATGTTCCCGCTCGTATCGAATTCGATATAGGCGAAGGCGTCATCGATCGCAGACAAGATTCCCTTCGCGTTCTGACGCTCGATCTCCGACTCCGTCACGTCGTATCGAACTCCCAAATACTTACGCGGCTTTCCGTTTTCGCCCATCACCGGAGCGATCACAGCGTCCACGTAGTAAGGAGTGCCGTCCTTCTTGAGGTTCTTGACCATGCCCCTGAAAATGTTGCCTCGACCGATGGTTCCCCAAAGCTCCTTGAACACGCTCTTGGGCATGTCGGGGTGGCGCGTCATGTTGTGCCCCTGCCCGATCAATTCGTCGCGACCGTACTGGGAGACCTCGCAAAACTTGTCGTTGCAGGAAACAATCGTGCCCTTCAGGTCCGCCTCCGAAACGATGCTCGTCATGTCGGTTATCTTGGAAATCACTTTTAACTCCGCCACCTTGTCCCAGTCTATCTCCTCTGACTCGAAGGTCTTCTTCAGGCCGGAGCAGGTGGCCTGCAAGGAACGGCCGAGATCGCCGAGCTCGTCCTTGCTTTCAGTATCCAATTCGCTCGAAAGCTTACCTTTCGAAAGCGCTTCGATGGCTGTCGCCGCCGACTTGATGCGACGGTCTATCGGACTGACGACGAAGAAGTGCATCACCGCCACACCGATCGCGACCGCTATCGCGGAGAGAAGTGATAGAGTGACGTTTCCGGCTTGAAATTGCAGAGCGACAAGGACTGCAACGGCTGGCAAAGCTATAAGCGATGCTGTGGATAATACGAGTTTTGTTCTGAGACGCATGGCTATGGAGGTTTATATCTATCAATTAAAGTGTTAAGCGGGAGGCAATCGAGGCGGTCGCCTCTGCATCGAGTACATGAAGCAGTCGCTTCTCTAGTTTGTGCACGCCAAGTATGTAGGGCCGCACGCTGGCAGGCACGTTGGCTGCGGTTTCTTCGAAACTGTCGTCGGTGACGTCTATAACATCGCCCACCGAGTCGACGAGCAGAGCAGCCTCGATGGATCGGGTACGAACGATGATCAGCATCTTCCCTTCGTTGCCCTCACTGGTTTCTGATCCCAACGAGAACTGTCTACGAAGGTCGATAGCAGTGAGGATTTGGCCGCGAAGATTCAGGAGTCCTTCAATCTCCGTGGGAGCAAGAGGAACGGGCGTAAGGGCTGGACACTTGATCACTTCCTGAACAGAGAGCACGTCGATCCCAAGGTGGAGCCCGCCGAGGCGAAAGGTACAGAGCTGTATCGAATTTGTCATGACACTAGAATGTTTCCTTAAGTCCGGCTCGCTCCAGCACGGCATCGACGTCAACCAAGTCTGTGGTCTGGCCGTTGATCACCGCAGATCCTTTGATGAAGGCTCGCGAACCGATATTCTCTAAATGGAGCGTCTGCTCGACGATATCGCGATTTTCGCCTACCACCAGTCCTAGGTAGCGATCCGCGCATTTGTAGACGATCACTTGCTCGCGCAAGGAATCTTCAAAGCTTGTTTCCGTGCCCAGCAAATCCCCGAGACGCAAGAGCTGCATGATGCCACCACGGTATTGCACCGATTCTACGCCACCCGACTTGTTGATGACCTCTGGAGCAAACTCCTCAAGTCGTTCCGCGGCATCCAAGGGCATGGCCAAGTTCTCCCATCCAGGAAGCGAAAAGAGGATAAGAGACGTCTTTTGCCCGAAGTCTTGGAGGTCTTCCGAGCCGTCCGAACGCGAGTCCATCGCCTTCTGAGCCTTGCTGAGCACCCCAGACTGAGAAGCGATTCCTACCGCATCCAATATAATGGCTACCGAACCGTCTCCCATGATCGTAGCCCCGGCATAGATCGGCATGTGAGAGAGCTGCTTGCCCAAGGGCTTCACCACGATCTCTTCCGTGTCGCTCACGACATCGACCACCAGACCATAGTCCTGACCGTCGGCCCGCAGCACCGCGATACTGACAGAGGAACGCATCGCGCGCTCTTCGGCTGGAAGCTTGAGGAACTTGTCCAAGAAGACCAGAGGGAGAAGCTTGCCTCTCAAACGAAACACGGGCGCATCGTAAACCATCTCAATGGCTTCCTTCATGTCTTCCGACTTGATGCGGACGAGCTCCACGAGGTTGACCTGCGGAATCGCAAAACGCTGCGAACCGCTCTTAACGACCAAGGCTGCTACAATTGCAAGCGTAAGCGGAATCTTGATACGCAAAGTCGTACCTTCTCCACAGACAGAATGGATTTCCACGGAACCTCCAATCTTCTCAATGTTGGTCTTTACCACATCCATTCCCACGCCGCGACCTGAGACATTGCTCAGCTTCTCGGCTGTGGAAAAACCGGGCAGAAAGATGAGATTGATCTTCTCGCGATTGGAAAGCCGTGCCGCTTCTTCGACGTCGATCAAGCCCTTCTCGATTGCTTTGCCGCAAATTCTGTTTCCGTCGATTCCCGCTCCGTCGTCGACGATCTCGATGTTTACTTGTCCCGCTTCGTGAAACGCCCGCATCAGCAACTGGGCCGACTCGGACTTCCCTGCGGCCTTGCGAACCTCTGGGCGTTCGATGCCATGGTCCACCGCGTTGCGTATGATATGGGTCAACGGATCCTTGATCGCTTCGATGATGGTGCGATCCAGTTCGGTATCCGCTCCGAAGGTTTCAAGCTCGACGCGCTTGCCAAGGTCAGCAGCAAGATCGCGCACGATTCGCGGATACTTGCCCCAGACCGTGCCGATCTGCTGCATGCGCGTTTTCATGATCCCTTGCTGCAAATCCGTGGTCACTTGATTGAATCGCTGCGAGATCGCAGAAACCTCCGAAGGCGAAACCGTTCGCTGGTATCCGAGCTGCAAGAGCTGATTGCGTGAGAGGACAAGCTCGCCGACCATGTTCATCAAGCTATCGAGCAACTCCACATCCACCCGCACAGTGGCGTTGGCAATAGATTCTGCTTTACCGGCAGCAGGCGGATTGGGAGCTGGCCGGTCCTTACGTTCCTGTTCATGTACCCGTTTTTCAACGACAGCAACCTCCTCTTCTTCAAAGAGTCCCCACGCCGAATCGCCCACATCTTCCTGAATGGATTCCGCTGGCGCGGATTGCTCAACAGCCGATTGAGACGCTTCGCCTTCGTCTTCGAAAAATCCCCAACCGGAATTCGGGTCTGCCGACGGCTCACCGCTTTCGATTTCCTGCGTTTCAATCTGATCGGACGCTTCCAGATCGATAGTCGTCGCTTCAACGGAAAGTTCGCCGTTCTTGATCGCGTCCAAGACATCCTTGAGCTCGCTGTAGTCGCCAGCCGTTTCGTCCGACCCGCTGGTCTCGATCACTTCCAGCATCGCCCGCAAAGCATCGGAAAGCTTCAGAAGAGCGTCAGCGATGCTGGGCGAGGACTGCAGCTCCCCGTCGCGCATCAGCGAAAGCACGTTCTCTCCCGTGTGGGCGATACTCTCGATGCGCGAGAAGCCAAGGCATCCGGCGGTCCCTTTGATGGTGTGCACCACCCTAAAGACTTGATTGAGCAAAGTCGGATCGAACTCCCCCTTCTCAATCGCCAACAGATCCTGATCGAAGGTCTCAAGCCCCTCGGCGCTCTCCAAGAGGAAGTCCTTGACGAGCTCGGTCTGAAAGTCGTCGAAGCTTTCGCTGCTCATAGCGCTCGTAGTTAGTTGGGCAACACCCGTGAAACGAGCGCAAGTAGTTGGTCCTGGCTGAACGGCTTCACGATCCAGCCGGTCGCTCCCGCGGCTCTGCCTTCGCTCTTCTTGGCAGCGCCCGCTTCCGTGGTGAGCAACACGATCGGCACCCGGCTGTAGGCAGGCAAGGCGCGCAGCTTGCGGGTCAGCTCGATGCCGTCCATGCGCGGCATGTTGACGTCGGTGATAACCAGATCCACCGGCTTGCCCTTGAGCTTTTCGTAAGCCTCCAGCCCATCAGCGGCTTCAAGAACCTGATGGCCTGCGGACTTGAGGGTGAATCCAACCATTTTGCGGATCGTCGACGCATCATCGACAGTTATTATCGTTTTCATATGGGTGCGTGGGTAAGTACCTATTTCCTCAGTGAAATTGCTATGTTCCAGGGCCCTTTATCGTATCGGAGCCGCGAAATATAAGCAGCCCGACCCAAAAAACCAGCGAAGGGCTAGTGCTAAATACTTATTTTACTAAGGAGAACGAGAAGCTCCGCCTCAGCTTTTACTTATTTTACAAGCTAATCCATCTAGTAGACACAACGAGACTACCACTAAGGACTTCACCCTAAAACAAGGAAGATGGCCCATAAAATATTGATAAATACCAAGGTCACTAAGCGCTATTTCGCACTACTACTAAAAAATCTACCGTGCCGTCCGATCTCCTGCCCCTATGGAAGGCCATTCCAGCTCCAAATCCATCCAACTCCTTCTGGTAGACGACGACAAAACGACCCGCCGCCTCCTCGGCTTCGTGCTCGAAAGACTCGGTTACCACGTGACCGAGGCGCAGTCAGCCAAAGAAGCCCGCGCTCATATTCATACACTCGGCTTCGACCACTTCGACCTCGTCGTATCCGATTATTGGATGCCCGGCCAAAACGGGCTCGAGCTCCTCAAGTACATCAGCGTGGAGGACCCCACTCTCTCCGTCATGCTCATGACCAGCGACGGAGAACGCCAGATCCTCGAAAACCTCATCCAGATCAACGGTTGCGGATTCCTGCAAAAACCCATCAAGCGCGACACCCTCAGGGCTCGCGTCGCAGACGCTGTCGCTCAGACACGTCGCCGCCGCCACTTGCAGGCCACTGAATCCGAGGCCAACACCCTCGGCGAAAACCAGCGTATCCTGCAGCACAAGCAGCTGACTGGAGAATGGTCCAACATCGAGTTCACCTTCACTTCAAAGTCCCAAGCCAGCGGCGACTTCGTTTCCGTCATCCCCCTCAAGAGCGGCGAGAAAGTCCTCCTCATCTCCGACGCCTCCGGCCACGAGCTCTCCTCCGCCCTCCAGTCCAACTACTTCCACGGCCTCGCCCGCGGAATGCTCAAGTACGGGGCCAGCCTTCCCCAAGTCTTCCAACACTTCAACGACATCCTTCTCCACGAATGGAACGACGAGGACCTCGTCGGCCACTCTCTCGCCGCCCTCGCCCTCAGCTTCGACCGAGACAAGCAACTCCTCTCCTTCATCAACGCGGGCGCACCACAGCCCTACCTCTCCCAAAGCGACGGATTCGCCGCCCCCATTGGCAACGCCCAGGGCTTCGCTCCCCTCGGCTGGTTCGAAGACCCCTTCTTCCAAAGCCAGATCAAGCTGCAGCCTGGCTATGTCTGCGCCTGGACCGACGGCCTCAGCGACCTCGCCGAAAACACCGAAGTCGATCCACTCGCCTTGGCAGATCGTCTCCTCAATAAAAGGCTCAACTCCTCCAGCCTACTCTCCAACGCCCGAGACGACATCGCAGTCATCCGCGTAACCCCCCCCTGTACCCCGATAGACTTCCAGCCCATGATTCCCTTGGTCTCCCTGGACATCCCCGGAGACCAAGCCGACCGCATCGACGAAATCCAAGCCTACTGCGAAAAAAGCATCCGCATCGTCGCCCCCGAGATCGACAGCTCCTATCTCGCAGACCTCCTGCTCTGCCTCCGCGAAGCCCTCCTCAACGCTCTCACGCACGGCTGCCGCTCCCAAAGGGACCTCGCCGCCTCCCTTCGACTCTCCCGCTCCCATGACTTCTCCAAGATCGCCATCCAAATCCGCGACCAAGGCCAGGGCCATAGCTTCGACTGGGAAGCCCACGCCGCCACCGCAGCCGAAGAGCTCATCCCCGAACACCGAGGTCTCATCATGATGCACTCCATCCCCAGCCGCATCGACCTCTCAGACCGCGGAGCATCCGTCTTCATGGAATTCGAACGCGAAGCCAACCTAAACTGGGCCAACTAACCGCCCGCAAAACCATGCATCCAACGATTCACAGCTACAAGGCCGACGCCGATATCGTCAGCACCAACGCCAGCCAACACTGGACCCGCATCGAGCCCCTCCTCCAAAACGTCAAGTCCAGCGAACTGCTCGAGCTCGACCTGCGGGCCGCCAACATCGTCGATTCCGTGGGACTCAACGTGATCGTCAAAACCATAAAGACCGCCAACAACCAGAACGCCCGCGTGCGCCTCCTCATCGGAAACCAAAGCCTCAAGCGCATCTGCACCTTTACCCGCCTCGACCAAAAGGCGGAAATCGTCGGCCCCTAATACCGTGATACAAAGACTCACCAAGCGAATCCGCCACCGCTGGACGCGACGCCACGACGCAGCCGTCTCTACCCAGGGCCTCTCCCAGCACCTGCGAACAACCATCCACGAAGTCGAGTCCGTCTTCCGCGGCATCAGCAACAACCTCGAACTGATCGACGAGAAGACCAAGCGCTTGCGGGAAGATTGCAACGTGCTGCTCGCCTCCGCCGGAGGCCACGACGAAAGCAGCCAACTGCTCTTCCGCGTAGCCGAAGCCTTGGAAGGCCCAATGACCTTTCTCACCGGCTGCCTCCAGCACCACGCCAAAAACCACCAGCTCATGCTGGACAGCCAAAAAAGCGCCGGCGACTTGCTGCAGATGCAGAACGACATGGTCTCCTCCCTCGAGCCCCTCAAATTCATGCTCGTCTTCTTCAAGATAGAAGCCTCCCAGCTCTCCGAAGAAAATCGCCAGACCTTTCACTCCGTATCCGAGGAAATCTCCCACCTCCACATCCTTGTCGACGAAACCTTCCAGAAAAACATCAAGAACCTGCAAGACGCCCGCTCCGCCATCCTCACCGCCGAAAAGCGCACCAAGACCGAGCGAGAGCACCAATCCCAGCTCATCTCCCAAAAGCAGGCTGAAATTTCCGACGCCATCCAAGCCTTCAAAACCCAAATCAACACCAACTCAAAGAAGTCCGCCCACCTCGACATCCACGCCAACAACTTCGAGAACGCCATCGGCCGGCTCGTCATGTCGCTCCAGTACGAGGACATCATCCGCCAACGCTGCGAAAGCATCCTCAAGGACCTCGAGCAAAAGCCCGAAGGAATTTCCCAAACCAGCTGGCTCATCTTCCAAGCCACCCAAGTCGAAACCGCCGCCGAAGAAATCCGCCAGTCCTCCCACGAGCTCAACTCCGGCCTCAACGCCATATCCAGCCAGGCCAAGGAACTCTACCGCGCCGCCACCACCATGGACCAGTTCGAGCATATCACTGCCTCCGCTGACGGCATGGTTCAAATGCTGCTCGAATCCCTCGAGTCCATCCGCACCATGCTCGCGCAAAGCACCGCCCTCTCCCAAGGCTCCCGCGAAGCCATCCAACCCGTACGCGAGCTCACCAAGGAACTCTCCGCCGTCGTCTTCGAAGTCTCCATAAAAATACAATTCATCGCCCTCAACGCCCAAGTTCGCTCCATCCAAGTCGGAGAAGGAAGCGGACTCGAAGTCCTCGCCGCCCGCACCGCCGAGATCTCTTCCGAACTCAGAGCCCTCGGCGACAGCACCGCCACCCAGATCGACACCCTGCACGCCGCCGTCGAAGAACTCGTGCAAACCATCGACAGCGAATGGGACGCAGGCAAAGAACACCTCGCCACGATCGAAGAACAGGGCCCCGAGCTCGAGGCCGAGCTGCACGCCCTGCGCGACAGCACCCTTAACTCCCTCCAAATCGTGGCCAGCCTCAGCGAAATGGTAACCGGATTTTCGAACGACGATGCGGAACGCCTCCACAAGCTCAGCCTCCAAGCCGACACGCTCGATCAATTTGCCCAGGAACTCCGCCAACAAGCCAAGATCGACAAGCTCAAGACCGCCGCCCGCCAAGCCATCGACGCCGAAGTCGAAACACTGCTCTCCGAAAAACGCGGAGCCATGCACACCCGCATCCACAACGACCAACAATCGCAAGCCTTCGACCTCGGCATCAGCACCCGCCTAAGCGACCGCGCCAACAGCTCCAAAACCCTAAGCTGCGATAACATCGACCTCTTTTAGCCCCGCGAAGCAACCATGCGCCGTTTCGGGCGAACCCAAAATCCAAGCTAGTGTCCTAGGGGAGGCTCCGCCAAGATTTCGGCTAAGCTCGCTTCCATGCCACGCCGCCCACTACCACCCTACATCGCCGTCACGCTCAGTCTGCTGATCGTTGCAGCGACCGCGGGGCTCTGGCTACGCCAATACCTCGAAGAGAGCAAAAAACCAGCTGCCATCTCTCAGAATTTCGAGCACGCAAATCCGCGCAGGCTCGTCTCCAAGACAACAGAAGCCGTCGCACCGACCACGGAATCCGCCGACCCCAAAGACGCGGCTCCCGGGCACTCCATCCCAAACGAACGCGTACTCTCCTTCGCCGCCGAGTCCGACTATCGCGCCTTTTTGGCGAACCTGCCCGACGACGTCCATGTCGTCGCCTCCAACCAGCGACTCCTGTCAGTCCGCATAAAAGTGCCCGAGCGATTCGACCCCAGCCAGCTTCCCCCGAACGCCCAAGACGACCCCAACTACACCCTGCTCACCCCACTCCCTGTCGCCACCGACACCCTCGCTGCCGATCGGGCCTTCGGCAGCTCCGCCCTCAGATTCATGGGAGCCCTCGACCCAAACAACGCTGGCGGCCAAGGCGTCAAGATCGCAGTGCTCGACACCGGTATCCGCAATCACACGACGCTCGACTCCGACAAACTCACGCAGATCGGCTTCTCCGCCCCCCACGACTACCTTTCCCACGGCACCGCTGTCGCCTCCCTCATCGCCGGCCAAGAAGGGGTCGGCATCGCCCCCCAAGCTGAGCTCATCGGCATCCAAGTTCTCGATACAGACGGAATAGGCGACGCCTTCACCTTGGCCAAGGCCATCGTCCAAGCCGTTGACGAGGGCGCAAACATCATAAACATGAGCCTCGGCAGCTACGGTAGCAACCAAGCCCTCAGCAACGCCGTCGCCTACGCCGACTCTCAAGGCGTGGTGCTCGTCGCCTCCGCCGGCAACGAAAGCGTCGCTGCCCTCCCCTATCCCGCAGCCTACGAATCCGTCATCGCCGTGTCCGCCATCGACGCGGAAGGACACCCCACCTCTTTCTCAAACCAGAGCGCCTCCGTAGACATCGCCGCCCCCGGAGTCGGCGTCTACGCCGCCTGGGACGACGAAAATTGGACCAGCTTCACCGGCACCTCCGCCGCCGCGCCCTACGTCTCCGGAGCAATCGCCTCCCTCAGTTCCGCCCTCGACATCACCGCCAGCGAAGCCGCCGAACTCCTGCTCGCCAACGCCAACGACAGCGGGCTCCCTGGAGTCGACGTCCAACTCGGCCGTGGCTACGTCGACTTAACTCGTAGTTACAAATCCAATACAATCTACACAGACCTTGCTCTCGCCGACATTTACCTCGCGCACACCGACGGCCCAGAGGACCAATACACCATTCACCTAACCGCCCAGAACCGCGGCACCAAAACCATCCCCGCAGCCGTGCTCAGCTACACGCTCCCAAACGGCATCACCCAAGAAATCTACCTCGGCTCCCTCGAACCAGGCCAATCCGCGAGCCAAAGTCTGCCCGCCAATGTCAGCGAGCTATCCCTCGGACTCGAAATTTCCGCTAACGTCGAAACGCGTAGTTCCGAACCTGATACAATTCCCGAAAACAACCTACGAAGTAGCAATCTCTCAATTCCCGAAGAATAGAGCGTGGCTTCTCCGAATACCCCCCTCGCATCTACCCAACTACTTGTGGGAGCGTGCTTGTCACGCGATTTTCAGCCTCATCCGACCGAGAAAACCAAGGGCAGCTCATGGTCCGGCATCTCCTCTGAAATCCACTGCTGGAATGCTTTAAGCCGCAAGCCCTCCGGCCTCTCCCACACATAATTCCGAGCAAAGAACCAAACGTACTCGTTCAAGAATCCTGCTCGGAAGGCCTTGTGAAACTCCATCAAGCTCTTGTCGTCCCGATTGAAAGTCTCGTCCTTCTCGTTGCCTTCCTTTTCCAAGGCAAGAGCTACCAATTCCATCGCGGCCCGTTCCGTCTCAAACGAATATGGATCGCCCAAGGTTTGCTTGATCGCCGTATAGACCACATGCAACGCCCCATTCGCGCTGTTCATGATTTCCGAGCTTAGAACAATGTCCCGCTTCTTTTTCTTTCCCCCTTTAAGAACCTTGTTCCCCAAGTCCTTTAGGAAGAATTCCACCACCGCATCGAAGCGTTCCGCATCACTACCCCCTGTGATGCGAACCTTAAAAATTTGAGATTTGTATCCAGTTAGCAATGCCAAGGAATTTCTCTCTACCCCATTCTCTTCCTGGAACGAAATCCTCGAAAACCACATCTTGACTGCCCCAACCGACACCTTGCGAAAGTTCGAAACGCTTAGCTCCGCATAGCCTTGCTGTTTGGCCATCATCTCTATCTCGCGAGCCGTCAAACGGGCCGACTCGACTACGACAACTCCATCTGCCCCATTTTCGATGTCCCTGCGATTCAGGTCGTACACGTAAATCGTCGCAGTAACTCCGTCCGAAGTGTGGTAAGCGAAACCCCTCCCCAATCCGGGATTCTCCTTCTCGTAGTCGTGAAAGTCCTGATACAGGAACGAGCCGATAGACTTGGGTAACTCGATTCCCTTGTGCTTCTTCCCATAGAGGCCCGTCGCCAAAATGATCGAAGCAAGAAGGATAACGAAATTCGAGAGTGATCTTTTTTTCATGGTCCAAGAATCTGGGAATGGGAAAGTGAAGAACAAGAAGAGGGCGAAGGTTACCCTTCGCCCAAACTTGTATACGCTATTAAACTACGCTAGGATTTGCTTTTGGCTTTAACCGTTTTCTCCTCCGTCTCGGTGTCGATTTTCAGGTCGCCTTTCTCCTTAAGCAAGGCACTGAGACCTTCTGCTGACTTCGGATCCAGTCCGAGCTCTTCCAACATCTTGTCGACCAGCGGCAGGTTCATGCGGTAGCCAAGAGCCGCATCCACGAGCTGGTTCGGCAAGCTGCCGCCCCCCGCGTTTGACGTACCGTTGCTTCCGTTTGCCCCTCCAGTCGTACCGCCAAAGCCATTCGCCTGCAGGATCTTGATGCTGTCGATCTTCTCCATTGGCTTTACGCTGGCTTCCATGATTTTCGGGGCCACTTGAGCCAAGATCTTGCGCAATTCGAAGCCGATGAGCTCGGAACTGAGGATATTCTTGGCTTCGTTGATCGCCTTCTCGCCGTAAGCCTCGACCTCGAATCGCTTCTGGTCCGCTTCCGCGATGATGCGAATCTTCTCAGCCGCTGCCTTGGATTCGGTGAGCACCGCCTCCGCTTTGTCGAGCGCCGCTTGCTTGTCCGCTTCAGCGGCAACCGTAACATCGATCGCTTGCTTCTCCGCGTCCTCACGCGCCTTGATCAGCTCGATCTCCTTCTTACGATTGGCGATCGCAGTTTCGCGAACAGTGACGACTTGCTCTTCTTCCCTCACGAAATTCGAACGCGCTTTGGCCGCTTCCGCTTCCGCCTGGGACTTTTCTTCAGACTTCTTCGCCACGATGATCGCGGCTTCCTGCCCGCTTACGTCTACGGAGCGGCGACGCTGGATATCCGCTTCTTCGATACGACGCTTTGCTTCGATGTCTCTTTCGTCTACCGCCTGGCGAGAGAGGATGTCCGCTTCTTTCACAGCCTGCTCCGCGGAGATACGGGCTTCTTCCGCTTCCCGCTTGCGAATGGCATCCTCCGTCTTGATACGAGCCGATTGCTGAGCTGTGGCCATCTCGACTTCGCGCTGCTGGTCGAGGCGAGCGAACTCCTCTGCCCGCTTGATCTCGAAGCTCTGTTTCGCAGCGTCCAAGTTTTGGTTCTCGATCTTGATACGTGTTTCTTGCTCGATGCGATTCCGCTCTTCACGCTTCGATTCGGTGATCAAAGTAAGCTTGGCGAGACCTTGAGCGTCGAAGGCATTGTCTTCCTTGAAATACTCGCGGCCGGTTTGGTCGAGAGCGGTCAAGGAAACAGACTCGAGCTCTAAACCATTCTTCAGCAGGTCCTCGCTGAGCGACACTTGCACGGACTGGATAAACTCCGCGCGTTGCTCGTGTAGTTGTTCCATGGATAAACCCGCTGCAACAGAGCGCAGCGCATCGACGAACTTACCCTGGAGCAGCTCCTTCAAGCGTTCGGGTTCCAATGTCCGTTCACCCAAAGTCTGGGCAGCCTTGGCGATGGATTCCTTCTCAGGCTTCACCCGAAGATAAAACTCAGCCGTCACATCGACGCGCATCCGGTCTGCCGTAATCAATCCTTCTTCATTCTTGCGATCCACCTGCAAGCGCAGGGTGCGCATGTTCACGAGGATGATTTCGTGGAAAACCGGCCACTTTAGGCCGCCTCCGTCCAAGATAACTTTTTCGCCGCCCATACCGGTACGGACAAACGCAACCTCCTTGCTGGCCCGTCGATAGAAGCGCGACAGGATGAAAAGGATGGTGAGGACGAGGATGACGCCCAAGCCGACGACTCCGGCTAGTGATGATAGATCAAACATAGTTTTTTATTGTTCTTCCAAGAGTGGGTTTTTGTTTTCGATAACTGTAAAGATGCCCTCCGTCCGGCGGCCTACGATGAGCAGGTGGTCACCTTGCGTGAAGACTTTGCCCTCGTTGTCTGCGACAACGTTGACGTAATGCGTTTTCCCGTCAGGTCCGACCACCTTCGCCTCAGCTGCCCGCTCATGCGTGGCGGAACCGATTACGATGGTAGCCATCCTGCCAATGAAGGTGCTCGCCGAAATGGCAGCCGTTTCATCCTTGGGGAGTACTTTTTCGAGAATCCCGTTTCCAAATCGTAGTAGTGGAAGCGTAACTACAAAGGCTCCTCCCGAAGCTAGGAACCAGTGTAAGCGAGATCCACTCAGCTCGAACAAAGCCATCTGACCATAGAGGCCAACGACCGAGAACAGGAAAAGAAAAAGTATAAAAGTGAATACAAAAGGTACGCGGCCCAGCTTCAGCATGGACATTACGCTGTCGATGAAGCCAGGCGTCGTATCCGCTAGGTTAAGATCAGAATCCAGATCGATGTCGACGTCCGGCAACAAGCTGTCCAGGAAACCGAAAGGCTCCATACCGACGACCACGCTGACCGCCTGAATCACGAAGATCAGGAGGAACAAGCAAAGGGAAACCAGAAACACTCCGTTTTCTGGAGCAAGTAGGTTTTCAATCATGGGCGGATTCCCTTTCTATCCTCTCTTCCAAAGCCTTCAGTTTGGCTTCGATCTTGGCGTTGCGGCTCAAGTTCGCCAACTCGACCAGCTTGGCGCTCTCCCGGCTGTTCGTAGTGAGCGAGCTACGATTTATTCCAGTAGTACGCTGCATCACGCGGGAAAACGCGCTTTCCGCCTTTTCCGCTTTCCAAAGCGCTGAATCTGGACTCGCGAAATCTTCAACATCGGAATCCGTGACAACAACCTCCTGCTTGCGGCTACGAATGAACTCCTGAAGTTCATCTTCCATTTCGTTTCGCTTGGCAATCAAACCGGTCAATGCTTGATTGTGGTCAGCCTCTTGGCGAGACAAGCGTCCGAGCTGAGCTTCCAAGGCAGGGAGCTGATCCTCGATATCAGTTTGACGGGCTAAAGCAGATTCTACTAAGTCCTTCCGCCCCTGCGTGTATGCCACAACGACTTGGTCTTCTAACTCGGCATGTTCATGATTAAGGCGTGCCATCGTTTTGGATACGTGATGCTTTTGAGCCGTGATTCCTCCTAGAGCTGCTCGCACTTCATCCAAGACT
This sequence comes from Pelagicoccus enzymogenes, assembly GCF_014803405.1. NCBI lineage: Bacteria > Pseudomonadati > Verrucomicrobiota > Opitutia > Puniceicoccales > Pelagicoccaceae > Pelagicoccus > Pelagicoccus enzymogenes. Next base: position 304,760 of record NZ_JACYFG010000038.1, on the reverse strand, counting down.
TGATCTACTTCAGAAATCGCCTGCTCTAGTACCGCCTCTGGAGCAAGGCCCTCAATTTTGGAGACTATAGAATATGCGGTTCCAGTAATGATTCGTCCAATACGTGTGGAGATGCTATCATTCATAATTATGCGGGTTAAGGCTGTTGTTATGTCTGACGGCTCAGCTCAACCAATTCGCTGATCGTCTTCATCTTGTCCCTGAGGACAGTTGGGTTATAAGTGGGAGACTTTTGTGTAAGCCCCATTCGGAGAACGCTTTCGATAAGCCCCATCGCCAACTTCAGTTGGCGTTCTTCCAAGGCGAGCAGAGCTGGTAGCTTCTTGTCAGACTTTTTGGGTACATTCGCAGTAATGCACAGAGCAAGCATCTCAGGTAAAACTTGTAACAGTCGGTCTAACAATTCTGAAGACACCTCTGCCTCCAACTCAGCCTTTTTGATGTCTTTGCGGGAAGGCTCGAGCAACCGGTTCAACTCCGCCAAACAGTCGGAGTAATCGTTCAAGCTTTCATGGTAGCTTCGAAAGAACGACATCACGTAACGCAACTTTTCGCTCGCGGTTACTTTTCCTTCGACTGGGTACTCCATCAAGAAGTTGTAGTCGTCTTCAGAAACGCGTCCGCTGATCGGAACAGTCGCTTTGTTGTCGTTCACTGGGTTTGGGGTCTGGGCTAAGGCAAAATCGACGGTTCACGCGATTCGCGAACCCACTAACAAGAGAGGATACCCGGAATAAGAATCCGAGGTTACGTATAATTATTCTACAATTGAGAACAGTCAAGTCACACTTCAGGAACTACCTACCAGTAAACCTGTAATCCACTTTGTGGGGTTCCTCGAATGCCTGGATACGGGAAGTAAGCAAAGCTCTTCGCCCTCTTGCCCAAGGAAGACAAAAAAACACCCAACTCATTCGAGATGGGTGTTTTCGTAAAGTAAGATGCTTTGGGCGACTACTTCTTTTTCTTAAGCAGCTGCTGGATGTTCGCGTACTGGATGGTGGTCTCGAGCTGAGCCAACTCCTCCGCGCTCATTTCCTTGGCATTCTTGAGGGCTTCCTGAGCGCGGGCCATAGCGGCTTCGACTTCGCTTTCGTCGATGTCGGATTCGCTGATGGCATTTTCCGCCAGGATGGAAACCTTGTCGCCAATGCACTGGGCAAAGCCCTTGCTCACCGCGAGGTGGTCTACCGTACCAGACTTGCTGACCGCGATCTCACCGGCTTGGATTTCGGTGAGGAGCGGAATGTGACCCGGCATGATGCCGACTTCACCCGAAGTGGTAGGCATCACGACGGAATCGATCTCCTCGTCGTAAACCTTGCCGTGCGGCGTTACTATTTCTAGTTGGAGTGACATTTCCTACCGGGTTGCTCGGGCTTAGGCCTTGGAGGCTTCGAGAACTTCTTCGAGTCCGCCCTTCATGTAGAAGTCGTTTTCGGCGATGTGGTCGAGCTCGCCATCGAGGATCTTCTTGAAGCCGCTGATGGTGTCCGCAACAGGAACGATCTTGCCTGGGAATCCAGTGAAGACTTCCGCCACGTTGAATGGCTGGGAGAGGAACTTCTGGATCTTACGAGCGCGGAATACGGTTTGCTTGTCTTCTGGAGAAAGCTCGTCGAGACCGAGAATCGCGATGATGTCCTGCAGGTCCTTGTAGCGCTGAAGTACGCGCTGTACGCCGCGGGCCACATCGTAGTGCTCTTGGCCAACCACAGCTGGTTCGAGCGCCTTGGATACGGAAGCGAGTGGGTCAACCGCTGGGTAGATACCCAAGTCAGCGATCGAACGCTCGAGTACGATAGTGGAGTCGAGGTGAGCGAAGGTGTTCGCTGGAGCAGGGTCAGTCAAGTCGTCCGCAGGAACGTAAACCGCCTGGAAGGAAGTAACGGATCCCTTGGTGGTAGAAGTGATACGCTCCTGGAGAGCACCCATTTCAGAAGAGAGGGTTGGCTGGTAACCAACCGCCGATGGAGAACGTCCAAGAAGCGCGGATACCTCAGAACCTGCTTGGGAGAAACGGAATACGTTGTCTACGAAGAGCAGTACGTCCTGGTTCTTTTCGTCGCGGAAGTACTCAGCCATCGAAAGAGCGGAAAGCGCAACACGCATACGTGCGCCAGGTGGTTCGTTCATCTGACCGTACACGAGAGCAACCTTGGAGTTCTCGATGTTCTCCTGGTCGATAACGCCGGAATCTGACATTTCGTGGTAAAGGTCATTACCCTCACGAGAACGCTCACCTACACCTGCGAATACGGAGTAACCACCGTGAGTCTTCGCGATGTTGTTGATGAGCTCCATGATCACAACGGTTTTACCAACACCCGCACCACCAAAAGCGCCAACCTTACCCCCCTTGATGAACGGGCAGATGAGATCGATGACCTTGATGCCTGTCTCAAGGATAGAGGCCTTGGTGTCCTGCTCGGTCAGCGGTGGAGCTGGACGGTGGATCGGGTACTTCTTGTCGAACTTAACTTCGCCGCGGTTATCCACGGGATCGCCGGTTACGTTGAAGATACGGCCGAGAACACCCTCACCTACTGGTACAGAGATTGGAGCGCCGGAGTCGGTGATTTCCATGCCGCGCTTGAGGCCTTCCGTGGAAGACATCGCAACCGCACGCACAACGCCTTCACCAAGGTGCTGCTGAACTTCGAGAGTCAGATCGATTTTTTGGCCAGCGGCTTCGAACTGAATTGTAAGCGCCTGATAGATTGGCGGGATCGTTTCGGGTGCAAACTTTACGTCTACAACGGGTCCAATGACTTGGAGGATCTTTCCGGTGTTGCTCATAGCCTTTTCGGTGATGGAAGTTTTGTTCTAAAAGTAGGGTTAGCCGTTGGACGCTGTTGCCGCGGCAATTTCGAGGATTTCTTGTGTGATGGCGGCCTGACGGGCCTTGTTGTACTGAAGCGTGAGGGAGTCGAGCAAGTTGCTCGCGTTGTCCTTCGCTGTCTTCATCGCAACCATTCGGGCGCTGTGCTCGGAAGCGCGCGCGGAGAGAATGGCTTGATGCGCCTCGCGGTTGACGAAGAGCGGAAGCAAGGAGGAGAGGATGGCCTTGGGATCCGGCTCGAACTTCATCATGCGGTCGTCCAAGCTTTCTTGATACGGCTTTGCGTCTTTCCCGCGAAGTCCGTTGATCATGTCGTCGAGGTTGCTGATCGGGAGCAGCTTTCCGAAGGAAGCCTCCTGAACCAACGTATTCACAAAACGGGGATAAAGGATTTCGACGGTGTCGATCTCCCCAGCTTCGTACTTCTCGATCATGAACTCGACGATCTGCTTTACCTGAAGGTAAGGCACTTCGTCGGGTACGGAAAACTCAGCGAGCAGGTCGAGCTTGTTACGGCTAACGAACTGAACTGCCTTGCGACCAATGGTGACGAACTTCGCGTCGTTCTTCACCTTCATGAGTTCACGGAAAACGTTGCTGTTAAGCGGTCCGCAAAGTCCTCGGTCTGTGGATACAACGAGGATGCCGCGTTTCTTAACTTCGCGTTCCTCGAAAAAGGGATGCTCGATTCCGTCGATACGACCGGAGACGTTCGCCAAAACTTCCGCGAGCAACGCTGCGTAAGGCTGGCCCGAAGACGCGTTTTGCTGCGCCTTCTTCATCTTCGAAGCCGCGACAAGCTCCATCGCCTTAGTAATCTGGCGAGTGTTCTTGACCGACTTTATTCGGCCTCGGATTTCTTTAGTGCTAGGCATCTATGGAAGAGGTTCGCGAGGATTTATAAGCGAACGAGATTAAGCGAAGCTTGGCTTCCACTCGTCGTAAGCCTTCTTGAGCTCGGCTTGCAACGCGTCGTCGATCTTCGCCTTTTCACGGATGCTCACGAGGAGAGACTCCTTGCGAGTGGTGAAGAATTCACGGATGGAACCGGCAGCGGCAACGATCTTGGAAACGTCGATGTCGTCGTAGTAGTTATTCTGGATACCCCAGAGAACGGCCACCTGCTCTTCGATTGGGAGCGGGTTGAAAGCGGGTTGCTTGAAGAGCTCAACGATACGAGCGCCGCGGTCGAGCTGAGCCTTCGTCTTGGCATCGAGGTCGGAGCCAAACTGGGCGAAGGCCGCGAGTTCGCGGAACTGGGCGAGCTCGAGCTTGATCTTGCCGGCAACCTGCTTGGTCGCCTTGATCTGCGCCGCAGAACCAACACGGGATACTGAGAGACCCACCGATACCGCTGGGCGGATGCCTTGGTTGAAGAGGTCGGTTTCGAGGAAGATCTGACCATCGGTGATGGAGATCACGTTGGTTGGGATGTAGGCAGAAAGGTCACCTGCGAGCGTTTCGATGATAGGAAGCGCCGTGATGGAACCGTTACCGTTGTCCTCGTTAACGCGTGCGGAACGCTCGAGCAAGCGGGAGTGGAGGTAGAATACGTCACCTGGGTACGCTTCACGACCGGATGGACGCTTGAGTACGAGGGACATTTGGCGGTAAGCCGCAGCGTGCTTGGAAAGGTCATCGTAAACGATGAGCGCGTCCATGCCGTTGGACATGAACCATTCGGCCATCGCAACACCCGAGTAAGGAGCGAGGTACTGGTCTGCCGCGGCGTCCGCCGCTCCAGCGACGACGAGGATGGTGTACTTGAGAGCGTCTGCTGCTTCGAGAACGCCGAGCGTACGTGCGATGTTGGAGTTCTTCTGACCAACCGCTACGTAAATAGAGTATACAGGGCGGAAATTTGGATCACCGGAAGCGAGGCCAACGTCGTTGATCTTCGCTTGGTTGATGATGGTGT
>NZ_JACYFG010000037.1 GCF_014803405.1 Pelagicoccus enzymogenes | reverse complement strand
CATTCGTCATCCCGGCCATGAACGAGGAAGCCACCTTGGGCCCCCTCTTCGAAGGCATACGCTCCCAGACCCGCAAGCTCGGCAAGCGCCTGGAAGTCGTCTTCGTCGACGACGGCAGCACCGACTCCACCTGGCAGCGCATGCGCGACATCGCCGACGCCTTCCCCGAGGAGGTCAAGGCCGTCAGGATGCGGGCAAACGTCGGCAAGGCTCGCGCCCTCGCCGTCGGATTCGAGCGGGCCACCGGAGACGTCGTCTTCACCATGGACGCCGACCTGCAGGACGATCCCGTGGAGATACCCCGCTTCCTCCAGAAGCTCGCCGAGGGCTACGACCTGGTCTCCGGATACAAGCAGACCCGCCACGACCCCTGGCACAAGGTCCTGCCCAGCCGCGTCTTCAACAAGATGGTCTCCAAGCTCAACGGAGTCGAGCTGCACGACCACAACTGCGGCTTCAAGTGCTACCGCTCAGAGGTCGTCAAGGCCGTCAAGCTGCAGGGGGAGATGCACCGCATGATCCCCTGCCTCGCATCCATCGAGGGATACCGCTGCGCCGAGATCGTCGTCACCCACCACGCGCGCCAGCACGGCGTCTCCAAGTACGGGGTCAAGCGCTTCGCTCGCGGGTTCTTCGACATGCTCACCGTGCACTTCCTCAAGAACTACAAGGACCGCCCCCTGCACCTCTTCGGAGGACTCGCCGCCGTCGCGCTCCTAGTCGGAGCCAGCTCCGCAGCCGCCGGTCTCCTCCAAAGTTTCTCTGGCCCCAGAATCGGCATGGAGCTGCTCTCCATGGCCCTAGCGTCCCTTTCCTGCTCCCTCGTGCTCGGCTCGATTGGCCTTACCAACGAATTGGCAATCTCGGGCAAAGGCGGCGAGCTGCACTCCCCGATCGCAAGTGAAACCCAAATCTCCACGCCCCTCGAAATCGCAGCTCCCCGCGTTTCGACGCCTTCGTTCGGCGCTCGCGCCGCCGTGTTGCGGGTTGACGACCCTGAACACCGAGAAGCCTACGCCACCCACCTCGAGGATGCCCACTACCGTGCCCTGGTGGCGGACAATTGGAACGACGCCTTTGACCTAGCTCGCGAATTCGACGCCACCATTTTTACCGACCGCTCTCGAGGCCACCTCGAGCGCGACCCCTTCCTGCGCAAAGCCATTGAACGCTCTCCCAGCGCAAAGCTGGTCTACTGCTCGGGGCCAATCGAGGAGCTTAGCTTCGAGGAGCTTCCGACGCCACGCAGCGACACACCCCGAAACCTCATCCCCTTTCCAGTCGGCAACAGCGCCGCCTAAAGTGAGTTCGTAGGATCTACTAACATCAACAGCTAGTGTGCAACGGCAGCCCTCCTCGGAGGGCTGCTTTTTGTTGGAGCCCCCTCAAAAGACCCCCTCTGCGTTTCACGCTGTAAATCTTGCCCGCAGCTCCGACCCAGCCCCAAGCACCCCTGTAATTTGTACAGGGCACCAAAGCTAGGATTACTGGATGCCGCAGGTTAGGTAATTTATTTCCTACTGATCATTAAGGACTTGAGAAACATTAAGCCCTCTTTGGCACGCCTGCTGCCAAGTCATCAGGCAACACACAACCCATACCTACGAAACACAATGAACACACAAAAAATCACATTCGTCATCCCGGCCATGAACGAGGAAGCCACCTTGGGCCCCCTCTTCGAAGGCATACGCTCCCAGACCCGCAAGCTCGGCAAGCGCCTGGAAGTCGTCTTCGTCGACGACGGCAGCACCGACTCCACCTGGCAGCGCATGCGCGACATCGCCGACGCCTTCCCCGAGGAGGTCAAGGCCGTCAGGATGCGGGCAAACGTCGGCAAGGCTCGCGCCCTCGCCGTCGGATTCGAGCGGGCCACCGGAGACGTCGTCTTCACCATGGACGCCGACCTGCAGGACGATCCCGTGGAGATACCCCGCTTCCTCCAGAAGCTCGCCGAGGGCTACGACCTGGTCTCCGGATACAAGCAGACCCGCCACGACCCCTGGCACAAGGTCCTGCCCAGCCGCGTCTTCAACAAGATGGTCTCCAAGCTCAACGGAGTCGAGCTGCACGACCACAACTGCGGCTTCAAGTGCTACCGCTCAGAGGTCGTCAAGGCCGTCAAGCTGCAGGGGGAGATGCACCGCATGATCCCCTGCCTCGCATCCATCGAGGGATACCGCTGCGCCGAGATCGTCGTCACCCACCACGCGCGCCAGCACGGCGTCTCCAAGTACGGGGTCAAGCGCTTCGCTCGCGGGTTCTTCGACATGCTCACCGTGCACTTCCTCAAGAACTACAAGGACCGCCCCCTGCACCTCTTCGGAGGACTCGCCGCCGTCG